>NZ_JBSFTC010000025.1:0-73817 GCF_053590415.1 Nonomuraea sp. NPDC003201 | reverse complement strand
GCCTGGGGCGCCGGCACGGCCGTGGGCGCCGCCTACGCCGCGCTGCGGGCCGCCGGAGCCGCCGGTGGGGAACTGCTCGGCGACGCCGCCCGCGCCGCCGTGGCGGGCACGGTGGCGGCCTGGGACGGGGAGCACCCGCCCATGGGCGGCGCCTGGCTGGACGCGCCGCTCGCCGAGGTTCCGGCAGGGGAGCGCGCCGGGGCCCGGCTGGCCCTGCTCGCCGCGCTCGCGCCGTACCGGGTGACCGACGCCGACGTGGCCGCCTGGCGCGGCTCGCGGCCGGACGCGGACCTGGTACGGCTCTGCGCCTTCGGGGCCGCCTCGGCCATGGAACGCATGGAGACCCTCATCACCGGCTCAGCATTCACAGGAGGTCGATCATGACCGCGCAACACACCCTTGCCGTCCGGCCGGTGACCTGGCAGATGCGGACGCTGACGGCCGTGGCGGCCCTGCACGTCGTCGCGCTGCTGCTCCAGGCGGTGACGGCGGGCCTGCTGCTCTCCTCGCCCGGCGGCCGGGCGCTGCACATGGCCTCGGCGGTCGCCCTGGTCGCCGTCGGGCTCGCGCACGTCGTCGCGGCGATCCTGGTCCGGTGGCCGGGCGGGGGGACCGCGAAGTACATCTCTCCGGCCGTGGCGCTGCTGGTGGCCACGGTGGTGGCGGCGATCCTCGGCGAGGCCCACGTGAAGGCCGTGCACGTGCCGCTCGGGGTGATGATGTTCGGCGCCGGGGTACTCCAGCTCGTCAGGGTCACCTCCCGGTCATGACGCCCACACGACGAGACGCGCTGCGGTTGCTGGGGCTGGGCGCGGTGGCGGTGGCCGCCGTTCCGGGCTGCTCGCTGCTCGCGGGCACCCCGCAGCCGCAGCTCCTGGCGAGCGCGGCGCCGCTGCCCAGGCCGTACGCGGTGCCGCTGCCGGTCCCGGAGGTGGCCAAGCCGGTGCGCAGCGCGGGCGGGGCCGACTTCTACGAGCTGACCGAGCGGGCGGCCGAGGTGGAGGTGCTGCCGGGCCTGCGTACCGGGATCTGGGGGTACGGGGGCACGTTCCCCGGCCCGACCATCGAGGCGCGCGCCGGGCGGCGGATCGTCGTGAAGCTGGTCAACCAGCTCGGCCAGCCGACCGTCCTGCACCTGCACGGCGGGCACACCCCGCCCGAGTCCGACGGCTTCCCCACCGACCTGGTGGCGCCTGGGGCGTCCCGCGAGTACGTGTTCCCGCTGGAGCAGCGGGCCGCCACGCTCTGGTACCACGACCATCGCATGGACTACACGGGGCCGCAGGTCTGGCGCGGGCTGGCCGGGATGTTCCTGGTGCGGGACGCGGAGGAGGAGGCGCTGCCGCTGCCCGCCGGGGAGCGCGACCTGCCGCTGCTGATCTGCGACCGGTCGTTCGCCGCCGACGGCACGATGCTGTACCCGGGGCTGGAGGGGCGGCCCGGGGTGCGGGAGGCGTACATGGGGGGCGTGCTCGGGGACGTGATCCTGGTGAACGGGGCGCCGTGGCCCGAGCTGCGGGTGGCCAGGGCCCGGTACCGGCTGCGGCTGTGCAACGCCTCCAACGCCCGGACGTACGAGCTGGCGACCGGCGGGCCGCTGGTCCGGATCGGCTCCGACGGCGGGCTGCTGGCTCAGCCGCGTACGGTGCGGCAGCTCCGGCTGGCTCCCGGCGAGCGGGCCGATGTGGTGGTCGACTTCTCCGCGTACAAGGTGGGTCAGCAGGTCGAGCTGCGGAACCTGGCGGGGGAGGGCGCGCAGGCGAGGGTCATGCGGTTCGCCGTGGATCGGGACGAGAAGGACGAGTCGTCCGTGCCGGAGCGGCTGTCCACGGTGGAGGCGCTCGATCCCGGGAAGGCGAAGGTGACGCGGGAGTTCGAGTTCAGCAGCGGGGGGATGGGGTGGCTGATCAACGGCAAGCCGTTCGACCCCAAGCGCATGGAGGCCAGGCCCAGGCTCGGGGACATCGAGGTCTGGCGGCTGACCAGCGACGTCGCGCATCCCGTGCACCTGCATCTCGACCACTTCCAGGTGCTGACGGTGAACGGGGAGCGACCGCAGGGGCCGCCTGAGTGGAAGGACACCGTCGAGCTGCGCGAGGCGCAGACCGTCGAGATCGTCACCAGGTTCACCGACTATCGGGGGCGGTACGTGCTGCACTGCCACAACCTCGAACACGAGGACATGGCGATGATGGCGGCTTTCGAGGTCGTATGAGGCCCGCCGTCCCTTGGGGAGGGACGGGCGAGGGCTTGCCCTGGGGGGTCATCGACAGTCGGGGCGTGCGCGCTCAGAATCGGGACCATGGGTGAGCCTTATGTCGGCGCCAGGACGCCGCGGCGGGAAGACGCCAGGTTGCTGACCGGTCGAGGCAGGTACGTCGGGGCGGTGCGGTTGCCGGGAACGGTCCACGCGTACGTGGTCCGCAGCCCCATCGCCCACGGCCGGCTGCTCGGCTGCGACGCCAAGGCGGCCTGGGCGGTCGAGGGCGTCCTCGACGTCATCACCCCCGGCGACGCCCCCGACCTGCGCCTGCCCTGCGTCCACCTGTCCCCCGGCCAGCGGCTGCAGTCCTACCGGGTGCTGGACGACGCCATCAGGTACGCGGGCCAGCCGCTCGCGCTCGTGGTCGCCCGCACCCCCGAGGCCGCCAGGGACGCCGCCGAGCTCGTCGAGCTCTCGCTGGACGAGCTGCCGGCGGTGGTCGGGACGGAGCGGGCGATGCGGGACGGGGCTCCGCTGCTGTATCCGGAGTGGGGCACGAACGTGCTCACCGACTTCACGATGGGCGACGAGGACTGCGCCGCCTTCGTCGAGGGGGCCGCGCACGTCGTGGAGCTGACGTTCACGATGGGCCGCGTCTCGCCGCACCCCATGGAGCCGCGCGGCGTGGTGGCCTCGTACACCGACGACGAGCTGACCGTGCACACCTCCTCGCAGGCGCCGCACCAGGTGCGCGAGCACCTGGCGGAGGCGTTCGGGCTCTCCCACGACCGGGTACGCGTCATCAGCCGCGACACGGGCGGCGGGTTCGGCGGCAAGGAGCACGTCTACCCGGACGAGGCGCTCATCTGCCTGGCCTCGATGCGCCTGGGCCGGCCGGTGAGCTGGTCGGAGTCGCCGGGCGACCGGTTGGTCGCCACGCTGCCGGCGCGGGCCGCCGTGCACCGGGGGCGGCTGGCGCTCGACGGGGACGGGCGCTTCGTGGCGATGTACGTGGACCTGGTCGGCGACATCGGCGCGCACCCCTCGAACGTGGGCGCGTCGACCTTCGCGGTGACGGCCACCCTGCTGCCGGGGCCGTACCGGTTCGACCGGGTGGCGGTACGCGTGCGCGGCGTCGTCACGAACACCACGCCGACCGGCTCCTACCGCGGGTTCGGCCAGCCGGAGGGCAGCCTGACCAGGGAGCGGCTGATCGACGAGGCGGCCCGCAGGCTGGGGATCGACCGGGTCGAGCTGCGGCTGCGCAACATGCTGGGGCCCGGCGAACTGCCGTACATGAACCGCGTCTACCAGCGCTACGACTCCGGCGACTACCCGCACGCCCTGCGTACTTTGCGCGACCTGGTCACTCCGGTCGAGAGGGCCGACGGGCGCAGGCGCGGCATCGGCTACTCCTGCCATGTGGAGACCACCGGCATGGGGCCCTCGAAGGAGTTCAGGGACACCGGCATCCAGGCGGGCGGCTACGAGTCGGTGTTCCTGCGCATGGAGCAGGACGCGTCCGTGGTCGTGTCGTCGGGGGTGGTGTCGATAGGGCAGGGCATCGAGACGGCGCTGGCCCAGCTCGCGGCCGACCGGGTCGGGGTGCCGATCGAGCGGGTACGGGTGGTGCTGGGGGACACGGCGGCCACGCCGTACTCGTCGGTCGGGTCGATCGCCAGCCGCTCGCTCGTGGTCGGCGGCGGGGCGCTCACCCGGGCCGCGGAGCGGCTGCGCGGCAAGCTCGTGGCCCTGGCCGCGCACCGCCTGGAGGCGGCCCCCGAGGACCTGGAGATCGCCGACGGCGTGGTACGGGTGAAGGGCGACCCGGCGGCGTCCCTCACGCTGCGGGAGCTGGCCACGTCCGCGTGGCGCGGCTGGGACCTCCCGGACGGGGTCGAGCCGGGCCTGGAGGAACGGGTCAGCTACGACCCGGACGCCTACACGTTCGCCTACGGGGCCCATGCGGCCGCCGTGGCCGTGGACCCGGAGACCGGGGCCGTCGAGGTGGAGCGCTACTGGGTCGTCAACGACGCCGGGGTGCTGGTCAACCCGGCCGTCGTGGAGGGCCAGATCCGCGGCGGCGTGGTCCAGGGGATCGGCCAGGCGCTCACCGAGGAGATCGTCTACACCCTCGAAGGCCAGCCCATCACGGACTACTTCCTGCCGACGACGCGGGAGGTGCCGGACATCGAGGTCGTGATGCTGGAG
Organism: Nonomuraea sp. NPDC003201; assembly: GCF_053590415.1. Lineage (NCBI taxonomy): Bacteria > Bacillati > Actinomycetota > Actinomycetes > Streptosporangiales > Streptosporangiaceae > Nonomuraea > Nonomuraea sp. NPDC003201. Next base: position 69,403 of record NZ_JBSFTC010000025.1, on the reverse strand, counting down.
ACGCCGTCGCCGCTGACGCCCGGCGGGATGAAGGGGGTGGGGGAGTCGGGCACGATCGGCCCTCCGGCCGCCATCGCCAACGCCGTGGCCGCCGCCCTCCCAGAGATCGCCGGCCGGATCACCGACGTCCCCTTGACCCCGTACTCGCTCTGGTCCCTGCTCGCGGGGGTGGCCGAGACCTCGTGAGCCGGTCGCGTCGCCGGGCCTCGGCAGCGGCGACGCGAACAGGGCCCTCAGGAGCCAGTGGTCATGGCCGGACCCACAGGATGTCCTTCAACTCCTTGCCCGCCCGCGACAGCGCCTGCTCCAGCGCTTGCATCCCCGCGGGCTTGGGCTTCGGCGGCGGCTCTCCACGCCGCCCCGGCCGCCGGGCGGCGGCGGGAGGCTGGGAGTCGATCTCGGGTGTGTTCTCGTCAGTGCTCATGGCAGGGCCCATACCCGGGCCCATACCCGTCGTTTCGGGCGGCGGCTAAAAAGAATTGCGATTTCTCACCGAAGATTCGACCCAAAAGGCCTCCCCGTGCGTACAGGTTTCGACGGCCATGTACGTCGACCCAAAGGCAGGCTCTCTTGTTGAGTGAAACGCGCATTCGCTGTCCCTCTGTCCCGGAAGCCCGGCAAACACAGGAAAGAGATGCCATGACCACGCTGCGATCAGCTCGTCGGAGCCGGATGCAGTACGTGTGGCCACTGCGCGAGGACGTTCGGACGGTCGGCCACGCAAGGGCGATCATCCGCGAAGAATTGTCGGCACTCTCCCTTTGTTCGGATCTCGTTGACGACGCCGTCCTCATGGTGAGCGAATTGATCACCAATGCTCTGATGTACGGTGACGGCCCGTACGAACTGGCCCTGCACATCGACGCGAAAGAGATCATGTGCGTGGTCGTGGACAGCAGTCCGCTGCTGCCGGAGCCCGCCCCGCCGGACGAGCGGGCCGAGCACGGGCGAGGGCTGCGGATCATCGCCAGGCTCTCCGACGGGTTCTACGGCTGCCATCCCCAGCGCTACGTCACCCACCCCGATCTCGTGGGCAAGGCCACCTGGTTCGCGCTGCCGCGCAGCGGGGCGCCCGGCAACGTGGTGCCGATCAGGGCCGGGACCTAAACCTCCGATTTGAGTCAGGAAAAATCGGGACTTTCCGACTAAATCCGGTTAATGTGTCAGCCGCAAGCCGGGGATGATCTTCGTTGCGTGACGGAGCCCCGGCAGTTCTGGAGGCTGAAATGTCAGGCTGGAACTTGCGGACCGGCGCGTCGACGGCAGCGCTCGCGCTCGTCACCACCACGCTCGCCACGACCGTGGCCACGGGTACCGCATCGGCGGACGCCGCCGTCTTCTACGTGGACTCCGTCAACGGCAACGACTCCGCCTTGGGCACCTCGGAGGCCACCGCGTGGAAGACCCTCACCAAGGCGTCGGCGGCGAATCTGCCCGAAGGCGCCAAGCTGTTCCTGAAGCGCGGCAGCAGGTGGAAGGGGCAGCAACTCGCGATCACCGAGTCGGGCAACGCGCAGGCCCCGATCGTCGTGGACACCTACGGCACGAGCAGTGCCAGACCGATCATCTCCGGGGACAACGAGGCGTGCGTGAGCCTGGACGGCGACCACATCGAGGTCTACAACCTCCAGGTGGGAGTGCCCCAGGACGACGGCCGCTGTTCGTGGGCCGGCGTGAAGGTGACGGGCAACGACAACGTCGTCGAGCGCAACTACATCACGGGCGCCGCGGCCGGCGTCTACATCGCGCCGAAGGCGCAGCGTAACGCGGTGACGGCCAACGACTTCATCGACAACAACTTCATGAGCAAGAACACCGAGGAGCCGGGCAACGACGACTCGGGCGCGTTCGCGATCCTCGTCCAGGGTGACAACACCGACATCGGCTGGAACGAGTTCCGCGGCTCGATCGCGACCAGCTACGACTACGGGTTGGACGGCGCGGCCGTGGAGATCTTCCTCGGCTCCGACAACCGCATCCACCACAACATCTCGGTGGACAACGAGACCTTCACCGAGCTCGGCACCAGCCACGGCGTCGACGAGAACGGCGACCCCGAGGACCCCGACGGCACCTCGGGCAACATCTTCGAGTACAACGTGATCACCGGCCCCAAGACCGGCGCGGCCCTCGTCACCCGCGGCCCGCAGGAGCCCGGGGAGGACCCCGACCCGAACGGGCCCGTGTTCGGCACCGTGTTCCGCAACAACTCCGTGTACCTGCCCCAGGCGGGCTCCCAGGGCGTCGTCTGCGACGCCGGATGCACCAACGCCCACCTGTCGATGTCGCAGAACATCATCCAGGTCACGGCCAAGACCGCCTACGGCCCGAACGTCACCGACAGCCACCACAACGTGTTCTTCGGCGCCACGCAGCACCAGATGGGCGGCCACGACAACATCACGGCCGACCCGCGCTTCAACCTGTCGAACACCGCCAACCCGCTGAGCCTGCGTGCCGGGAGCCCGGCCATCGACTTCGGGATCACCAAGTTCAGCGACAGCGACGTGACCGGCCGGGCCATCGACGGCAGTGACGGCGCGGTCGACGCCGGAGCGTACGAGTACGACAAGTAAGTCCCTGCGATTTGTCGCCACCGTCCTCTACTCTCCGGGGCAAGTGATCAAGCCCGGCAAATCAGGAGAAGTACGGACATGACCTACCTGGAGCTGTCAGAGGACGGCGGCGGATCGCACAAGTTCTACGACGTGACCGTGGCGGGCACCCGCGTCACGATCACCTACGGACGCATCGGCGAGAGCGGCCAGACCAAGGTCACCGACTTCCCCACCGCGGCCAAGGCCCAGGCCGCGGCCGCCAAGAAGATCGGCGAGAAGACCCGCAAGGGGTACGCAGCGGCGGTCCGCGGGGTGCGCCAGCGCCGGGCCGTCACCCACCGGGCCATCCCCAGCACGCGGTCGACCGCCCAGCAGGCGCCGGTCCTGTGGCGCTTCGACAGCGGGGCGTCGGCGTTCGGCATCTTCGTGGACGACGAGCGCTGCTGGGTCGGCAACCAGCACGGCGACGTCTACACCGTCACCCACTCCGGCACCGTGACCGGCCGCTTCAAGCTGCCCGACGGCGTCAAGTGCATCGTGGCCGACGACTTCTGGATCTACGCGGGCTGCGACGACGGCCGCGTGTACGACCTGAGCGGCAAGGTCCCGAGGTCCGCGTACGAGATCGCCACCGACGTGGACATCTACTGGCTCGACATCCACGACGGCGTGCTCGGCGTCTCCGACCGCGCCGGCGGGGTCACCACGATCGACTACGAGGACGAGTTCCAGTGGTCGCGCGGCGTCGCCGGCGACTCGGCCTGGATGGTCAGGTGCGACGAGGACTCGGTCTACCACGGGCACTCCAAGGGCGTGGCCCGCTACGACGTCCAGGACGGCACGCCCGTCTGGCAGACCGCTCTCGGCGAGCAGGTGCTGTTCGGCTGGCAGGAGGCGCACTCCGTCTACGCCGGCACCGCCCGCGGCTCCGTGGGCCGCGTGATCCGCCTGGCCAAGGGCGACGGCCGGATCGAGGCCGCCTACCAGTGCGACGGCGCCGTCTACTCCTGCGCCACCTCGCCGGGCGGCCGCCACGTCTTCGCCGGTGACAACCACTCGTCGGTCTACTGCTTCGACGCCTCCGGCGAGCGGCTGTGGAAGCTCGGCACCGGCTGCGGCTCCGCGTTCTCCATGCAGTTCCTGGACGACCGCCTCTACATCGTCACCACCGACGGCTCGCTGGCCTGCATCGACGCCAGCGAGGCGGCCATCGCCGCGGCCCGCACGGGCACCGTGCCGCAGCCGCTCGACGTCAAGGCGGCCGCGTCGCTGGAGGTGGTGGAGCCGTCGGTGACGCTGGAGACCACCACCGACGCGGGCGACGGCGTGGTGGTGGAGTGCTTCAAGGAGGGCGAGCGGCTGCGGGTCCGCGTCGTCAGCCCCGGCTTCGAGACGTGGAACGTGCAGTTCCCCAAGGACATCCGGGAGGCCGGAGCCCGCTACCTCGTCGACGGCGTGCGCTCCGCCGGCCGGGGCGGCTTCTACCGCGCGTACGGGGACATCCGCCGGCTGCTCTGACGTTCAAGCGGCTCTCGCGGGACGGACGGTCGCCAGCACCAGGAGCCCCGCCGCCAGACCGGTGACGGCGCTCGCCCGGTAGACGTCGTCGAGCGCGGCGTACGGGGCCAGGCCGTCCTGGTACAGGATGCCGAGCACGGCGACGCCGAGCGCGTACCCGAGCTGCCTGAGCGTGTTGACGGTGCCCGCGGCCATGCCCGCGCGGTGCGGCGGGGCGTACGACATGGCGGCCGAGCTCAGCGACGGGATGGACAGCCCCACGCCCACCCCCGTCACGATCAGGCCGGGCACCAGCGCGGTCCACGACGAGTCGGCGTCGAGCGTGCCCTGGAGGAAGGCGCCCGCGCCGATCAGCAGCAGCCCACCGCCGATCGCCGCCCTCGGGGACAGCCCGGGGAGGAACCGGGCGGCGGCGACCGAGGTCACCAGGGAGGCGAGGGCCATCGGCGACAGCGCCAGCCCCGCCATCACGGGGCCGAGCCGGAGGTCCTGCTGCAGCCAGAGCGAGGTGAACGCGAGACAGGCGAACGCCGCCGGCACCAGCAGCATGGCCCCGGTCATGATGCCGCTGAACGACCGGTTCGCGAAGAGCCTGAGATCCAGCATGGGGTGGTCGCCGCGCGTCTCGATGACGCCGAACACCGCGAGCGCCACCGCCGCCGCGGCCAGCGGCACGAGTGTCCGCGCCGACGTCCAGCCGTGCTGCCCGACCTCGATGAGCCCGTACGTGAGCGCGCCCGCCGCCACCGTGAACGTCACCATGCCCGCCCAGTCGAGCCGCCCCTTGCCCGGCCGGCGCGACTCCTCGACCGTGCGCAGGGTCAGCCAGACGGCACCCAGGCTGATGGGCAGGTTCACCAGGAAGATGGCCCGCCAGTGCAGGTGCTCGGTGAGCAGGCCGCCCAGCACGGGGGCGACGGCCGCGGCGGCCCCGCTGACGCCGCCCCACACGCCGAACGCGATGCCGCGCTGCCTGCCGTGATAGGTGGCGCTGACCAGGGCCAGGGTCGTGGCCATCATGGCGGCCCCGCCAGCCCCCTGGACCACGCGGGCGGCCAGCAGCACGCCGCCGCTGGGCGCCAGCCCGCAGGCCAGCGAGGCCAGCGCGAACACGATCAGCGCCCACAGATAGACCTTGCGCTGTCCCGCGTGATCGGCGAAGGAACCGGCGGCGAGCAGCAGGGCGGCCAGGGCCAGCGCGTAGCCGTCCAGCAGCCACTGGGTGCCGGTGAAGGACATGTGGAGGTCGTCGATGATGTCGGGGAGCGCGACCATCACGATGGTCACGTCGACGAGGAGCATGAAAGCGCCGGTGCACGCGGCCACCAACGGCCACCAGCCGGTCCTCGTCGCTGTGGAGGTCTGGGTCATGGGGGATAAGATCGGGCCCGCATGGGGATATTCGCCAGCAGACGCCGCACTTCTGGCGCTTTTCCCCACGAGCTAGCCTGTGATGGTGAAAAACATCGCGCTGGACGAGCTGGACCGAGGGCTCCTGCACGCGCTGCAGGTGGACGGGCGGGCCGCGTTCAGCCGCATCGGCGAGGTGCTCGGCGTGTCCGACCAGCGGGTGGCCCGCCGCTACCGGCGGCTGCGCGCCAGCGGCACCGTACGGGTGGTCGGCGCCGTGGACGGGCGGCGGCTCGGCTTCGAGTCGTGGTCCATCAGGTTGCGGTGCACCCCCGACGCGGCGGTCTCGATCGCCGAGGCACTCGCGCGGCGCTCCGACACGTTCTGGGTGAATCTCCTGTCCGGAGGCACCGAGATCTCCTGCACCACGATCCAGCGCACGGCCAAGGAGCGCCAGTCGCTGCTGCTGGGCAGGCTCGCCAAGACCGACCGCGTGCTGTCGGTCACGGCGCACCGGACCCTGCACAGGTTCGTCGGCGGGCGGGTCGGCTGGGCCGGGCTGACCGCGCTCTCCCCCGAGCAGGCGGCGGGCATCGAGGAGGGACGAGCGTTCGCCCGCCATGCCGAGGACGAGGAGATCTCGCTGGGCCCCGGTGACGACGCCCTGCTGGAGGCGCTGTCGCGGGACGGCCGGGCACCCTACGCGGACCTGGCCGCGGCGACGGGCTGGTCCGAGTCGACGGTCCGGCGCCGGGTGGAGCAGCTCTACGGGACGGGGGCGCTCTTCTTCCACCTCGACGTGATGCCCGTGCTGCTGGGGCACCGGGTGGAGGCGCAGCTGTGGATGTCGGTGCCGCCGGCCGAGCTGGACGCCACCGGGCGGGCGCTGACGTGGCACCCGGAGGTCGCGTACGTCGGCGCGACGACGGGCCCCGCCAACCTGATGGCCAACGTCGTGTGCCGCGACGACGCGGCGTTCTACCGCTACCTGACCGAGAGCCTGGGCGCGCTGCCCGCGATCGGCCGCATCGAGACCGCGCCGATCATCAGGACCGTGAAGCGGTTCGGGGCCGTGCTCCCGCTCTGACCCGATAATCGAGGCGTGCACCGGCCAACCAGGCGCTCGTTCCTCCGGCTCGGCGGCGTGACCGCGGCCGGGCTGCTCGGCGCGCTGGTGCCCGCCGACCCCGCGCACACCCCGGACGACTCCTTTCTCCGCTTACGCCGCCGCTGGCGGGAGGTCACGGTGGGCGGCGGGTACGATCCGGCCGCCGAGCCGTACCGGACCTGGCTGGACAGGCTGGGCAGGACGGCCGCCCGCCACCGCGACACCATGGCCCCCGGCCGCGGCTCGCTCTGGCCCGACCAGGCGTTCCCCTCCTTCGTGGCCACGCCGCGGCGGCTGCGGGCCATGGCGCAGGCGTACGTGCTGGAGGGCACCGGCCTGACCGGCGACGCGGGGCTGGCGGCGGCGGTCGCGGAAGGGGTGGACCACTACCGGCGCAGCGTGTACGCCGACGGCGCCGAGGCGACCGGCAACTGGTGGCACTGGCAGATCGGCGTGCCGAAGGCGCTGCTCGACGCGGCGGTGCTCGTCGGCCTGCCCGAGCCGCAGAGCGCGCGGCTGCGGGACGCGGTCGACCACTTCGTGCCGGAACGCCGCCTCGGCCGCTACCGGGGCAACAGCACCGCGGCCAACCGCGTGGACCTGTGCCTGGTGATGCTGCTGCGGGCCATGCTCGACGCCGACTACGGCAAGGCGGCGCTGGCGGCGTCCGCGCTCGCGCCGGTGTTCCGCCTCGTCGGCGAGGGTGACGGGTTCTACCGGGACGGGTCGTTCATCCAGCACACGCACGTGCCCTACCAGGGGGCCTACGGGGTGACGCTGCTGTCGGGGCTGGCGACGATGTTCGCGGTGCTGCGGGGCACGCCGTGGGAGGTTTCCGACCAGAACGTGTTCGACATGGTCGAGCGGTCGTTCGCCCCCTTCGTCCGTGACGGCGCCTGCATGGACCTGGTCCGCGGCAGGGGAGTCGGCAGGAGGCCGTTCGGCGACCACGAGCGCGGGCGGGAGATCGCCGCCGCGGTCCTGCTGCTGGGGGAGGGCGCCCCGGCCGCCGAGCGGGCGCGCTGGCACGCCATGGTCAAGGGCTGGGCGGTACGCGACACGTACCGGCCGATGCTGGAGCACCCCGAGCCCGCCTTCCACGCCCGGCTGGCCGCGGTCATGGACGACGCCTCCGTGCCCGTGGCGCAGGAGCCGGTCGGGCACCGGCTGCTGCCGATGAGCGCCCGGGCCGTGCACCGCAGGCCGGGCTGGTGCGCGGCGCTCAGCATGGCCTCGTCCAGGATCGGCCACTACGAGCACGGCAACGGCGAGAACCTGCGCGGCTGGCACACCGGCTCGGGGATGCTCTATTGGTGGGCGGCGGGCCACGGCGACCAGTATTCGGACGACTTCTGGCCCACCGTGAACCCCTACCGATTGCCCGGGACGACCGTCTCCACCAAGAGGCTGCCCGACGGCGCGGGCGGCGGCTGGGGCGACACCTGCCCGCCGGGCCGGTGGGTGGGCGGAGCCACGGACGGCACGTACGCCACCGTCGGCCAGCACCTGAACGGACTGGAGAGCACGATGGAGGCGTTCCGGTCGTGGTTCTTCCTCGACGACGCGATCGTGTGCCTGGGCGCGGGCATCACCGCGGAGGACGGCGTGCCCGTCGAGACGGTCGTGGACAACCGCAGGACCGGCGCCGCGCTGACGGTGCGGGAGGGCTGGGCCCACCTCGAAGGGCACGGCGGCTACGTCGTGCGCGGGCCCCTGCGCACGCTGCGCGAGCGCCGCGCCGGCGGCGGCGTGACCCGCGACTACGTGACGCTCTGGATCGACCACGGCGTCGATCCGCGCTCGGCCGGATACGTCTACCTGCTCATGCCGGGCGCCGGCCAGGAGGAGACCAGCGCGCGGGCGGCCGACCCCGGCTGGGTGCGCGTGCTCGCCAACACCGACCGCCTGCAGGCCGTCCACGTGCCCTCGCTGGGCCTCACCGCGGCGAACTTCTGGGACGCCGGGACCGCGGGCGGCCTGACCGCCTCGGCCCCGTGCGCGGTGCTGGTGCGCGGGGACACGCTGACCGTGTCCGATCCCCGGTGCGACCTCGACGAGCTGACCGTCACGTGGGCGGGGGAGACGTTCACCTTCGACGGCCTGGCCGACCGGGAGGGCGCCTCCACGACCGTACGTCGCTCAGGCTAAAGGCCCAGCTCACGCATGACGAAGGCCAGCCAGTCCGTCTGCTGGGCGACGATCGTGCTCCAGTTCGTGCCGCCGTGCCCGGCGTCCGCCCAGACGCGTAGCAGGACCGGGCGGGAGGCGCTGGTGGCGGCCTGCACTCTGGCGGCGAACTTGCGGGAGTGCCAGGCCGGGCAGCGGGGGTCGTTCGCGCCCGCGTCCAGCAGGATCGCCGGGTACGCCGTCGCCGGCCGCACGTTGTGGTACGGCGAGTAGGCCATCAACACGGGCGCGTCGGCCGGGTCAGCCGGGTTGCCGTACTCGGGCAGGGTGGCGGCGGCTCCCATCGGATCGTGGACCACGCGCATCAGGTCCAGCTTCGGGGCGACGCAGACCACCGCCCGCCAGAGGTCGGGGCGCTGGGTCGCGGCCACGCCCGCGAGCAGCCCGCCGTTCGAGGCGCCCTGGAAGGCCAGCCGGTCCGGGGCGGTGACCCCGTCGGCGATCAGCCGGTCGGCGATGGCGTACAGGTCGTCGAAGGAGTTCTGCTTGGCGTGCAGCCGGCCCGCCTCCCACCACTCCAGGCCGAACTCGCCGCCGCCGCGCACGTGGGCGTGCGCGTAGATCCCGCCCGCCTCGACGAACGCGGCCAGGGGACCGAGGTACGAGGCCAGCTCCGCGACGTTGAAGCCGCCGTACGCGTGGAGCAGCGTCGGCCGCGGCCCCGTCCGGTCCAGGTCGGCCCGGTGGACCAGCGTGCAAGGGATGCGCGTGCCGTCCTTCGAGGTGGCCCACACGCGGGTGGTGACCAGCCCGGTCAGGCTGTGCCCGCCGCCCTGCAGGGCGGTCAGGGCCCCCGACTCCAGCTCGTAGTGGTAGACGGTCGGCACCTGCGTGTAGGAGGTGTAGCCGAAGGTGATGGCGTCCTCGCAGCCGACGACCTGGTCCATCACGCCGAGCGCGACCACTCCCTGGGCCACCGAACTCACCGAGCCGGTCCCGGGCAGGGGGACCTCGCCCAGCTCCTTGCCGTCCGGGTCGAGGATCCGGACGCGGGAGACCGTGTCCACCAGCTCGCCGATCACCAGCCGGTCGCCCACCGGGGTCACGCCGGTCAGCACCGCGTCGCCGCCGGGCACCAGCTCCGTCCAGGTGCCCTGGTCGCCGGGGCTGTCGAGGGGGATGCGGACGAGGCGGCCGCGCGGGGCGCCGGCCGTGGTGACGCACACGTACGCGTCGCCGATGATCTCGCCCTTGTAGAGGTGCTCGGCGTCGGTGACGAACTCCCGCCACTCCCGGCCCGAGCCGTCCAGCCGGGCCAGGAAGTGCGGCCGGGGCCTGAGATGGTCGACCTGGAGCACCGCCCAGCGCCCGTCGGGGGAGATCTTGGGGATGGCGAACATGTGCGGGATGTCCAGCGGCTCCGGCTCCGTGGGCGGCTCCTCCCCGAGCCGGTGGAAGAACAGCCGCCAGCGCAGCGGCCCCGCGACCGTCTCGTTGGCCATGTAGAAGAAGCCGCTGCTGTCAGGGAGCCAGGCCACCAGGCCGGGCCGCTGCTGGGGAACGCCGTCGAGCAGCACCTTCCCGGTGTCGATCTCGATCACCTTGAGCACGGGCAACTCGTGGCCCGCCGCGTCCAGCGAGTAGGCCAGGAGCCGCCCGTCCGGCGACGGCTTGGGGGACATCCTCAGCGGCGTGCCGTCGGACAGCTCGTTGAGGTCGATCACGGTACGCCAGGGCCCGGTGGGCGCGTCGGCCACCTCCAGGACCATCAGCTCGCGCCCGTCGGGGATCCGGCCGCCGAACCACCGGGGCCCGTGCCGGACGGGGACCACCAGGTTGCGCGCGTCCATCTGCTCGACCAGCTCGCCGACCCTGGCCGCGAGCGCGCCGTGGTGCGGCCAGCCGTGGATCCAGGACCTGGCCAGCTCGTCCTGGGCCGCCTGCCAGGCCAGGACGTCCTGGCCGTCCTCCTCCAGCCACTGGTAGGGGTCGTCGAACGTCAGCCCGCCGACCTCGTTGTGCTGGGGGCGTACCGGGGCGTCGGGATACCGCATGCGTCACTCTCCGCTCTCGCGCGCCTGCCTGGCGCGCTGGAGGTAGTCGATGACGGCGGGCAGATCGCCCGCCCCCAGCCAGTCGATCTGGCGGCTGATCTCCGCGCTGACCCCGGCGCTGTTGTCACGCCACAGCGCCATGCCTGCGGCGGTGAGCCGTTCCTTGACCTGCTCGTCGCGGGGCTGCACCGCGCCGGTCATGGCCTCCCAGCGTGCGGAGATCGCCTGCACCCTGGGGTCGTCGACGGGCGTGCCCGCCAAGAGGAGCTCCCGGGTCTCGCGGACGAGCTCCAGCCATTCGGCCCGCAGGTCCGCCAGCCGCTCCTCGCCCAGCTCCGCCCGCCGTTCGGCCAGGTGGTCGCGGAGCTCCTGGGCGAAGTACGTCTCGTACACCGAGATCATCTCGAGCGCGGCCATGAACTGCTCGGCGTCGGGCATGACCGACTTGTCCAGCAGCCACATGAGGCCGCTGATCTGCTGCTTCAGCTGCCCCAGCCGGGCGGTCTGGATCTCGATCTCGGCGAGCTGCGCGCCGAGCAGGTCGCGCAGCGTCCCCAAGTCGTCCTCAGGCCTGTTCAGGACCTCGGCGATCTCGTCCAGCGACAGTCCGAGGCCGCGCAGCGCGCGCACCCGGTAGAGCCTGCGCAGGTCCGCCTCGGTGTAGCGACGGTGCCCGGACGCCGTCCGCTCGCCGGCCCTGACCAGGCCGATCTCGTCGTAGTGGTAGAGCGTCCTGACGGTCACCCCGGAGGCCCTGGCCAGCTCCCCGATCGTCCATCGACGCGCGTCTTCGCTCACGCACCCGACCGTAGAACCTCCCGTGGCGGGAGGTTCAAGCCGTTCACTCCCAGAGCGCCGCCACCTGGGCGACCGCGCCGCGGCCCTGGGCGTAACCGGCTCGGGCGCTGGGCGTGCGTACCTCCGGGTCGAGCGGGTCGATCCCGAAGGCGGCCAGCGAGTCGGCGTCCGGCCCGATCACCTCGACCCGGCCGTCGAGCGCAGCCCAGGAAGGCTCGCCGACGTCGGGCATCGGGGCCAGCACCAGCACCCGGTCGAAGCCGGCCGCGAGGTCGGAGTTGGTGCTCGTACGCACGCCGCCGTCCATGTACCGGACCCCGTCGATGGTCACGCACGGCCACACGCCGGGCACCGCGCAACTGGCCGCCACCGCGTCCACCAGCTCCACCCCCGACCCGGGATCGAACAGCCGGGTCTCGCCGCTGACCGCCTCGACCGCCACGATCACCAGGTCACGCCCCGGCCACTCGTGCACGGGCAGCCTGGCCTCGATCACCTCGCGCCGCCTGGCCTCGCTGATCGTGTCGGCGGCCAGTGCCAGCGCGCCGATCTTCCGCCGCTGCTCGACCGGGTCGGACGTGCTCTCGTAGACCTCCATGAGCTGCGCCCACATCTCCTCCACCCGCACCCCGCTGGGCAGTTCGAGCGTCTGGAGCGCGGGATCGGCCTGCCGCTCCAACAGCTCGGAGAGCGGCCGGCCGCTGGTGACCTGGGCGGCGACCGCCGAGCCCGCCGACGTGCCGACGATGCGGTCGGCCCCTGTCACGTCCACACCGCCGTCGGCGAGCGCCGCCAGCACGCCCGTCATCCACGCGATCCCGGCGACCCCGCCGCCACCCAGTACCAGTGCCCGCTTGCTCATCGGCCCTCCTCATAGGGGTTCTTCCACCCCAACGCCCGGGGCCCGTGGGCGTCTTCCGCCGATCTCAGCCGGCGAGCACCTTGCGCAGCACCGCGGCGAACTCCTCGGTCCTGCCGATGAATCCGCCGTGGTCGCCGGGGAACTCCGTCGGAGTCGTGCCCAGCAGCTCGGCCAGCGCCACGGAGGTCCGGTACGTGACCAGCCCGCCCGACTCGTCACCGATGCCCACCACGACCCGGGCCGGGGCGGCCTTCAGCGCGGCGACGTCGGGCACGTAGCGGGTGGTGCCGCGCAGCTCATGGGCGAAGAAGCGCGCGCTGTCGGCCAGCATCTGCTCCGTCGGCTCCCCGGGAGGGCCGGCCGGGGCGCCCTGGTCGCCCTGGTCGAACCCGGCGGTGGCCATGAACTTGGCGAAAGCCGCCCATACGCCGTCGCGGTGGTAGGTCGCGACGATGTCCTCGGTCGCGGCGCGCTGGTCGGCGGCGTCGGGGAGCAGCTCCAGCGAGGGCGGCTCGTGCGCGACGAGCGTACGGACCCGGCCGGGGTGCCGGGCCACCAGCGCCAGGCCGGTCACCGCGCCGCCGCTGCTGCCGAACACGTCGGCGGTCTCGGCGCCCAGGGCGTCCAGGAGCAGGGCCAGGTCGTCGGCCCGCAGCTCGGGGGTGGAGTCCTGGGTGGGGTCGTCGAGCACGCTGCCCGAGATGCCCCGCGGGTCATGGGTGACCACCGTGTAGTCGCCCGCCATCGCCTCGGCCAGCGGCGCGAAGTCGGCCGCGGCCATCGGCGACCCCGTGATCACCAGAACCGGGCCGGCGCCGCGGACCTCGTAGCTCAGGCGTCCACCCGGGATGGCGAGGGTGTGCGTGGTCGTCATGGAAACCTCCAGTCGTTTCACCGTCGTCGCTATGACTCGCGTCGCCGGCGAAACTCATCGGCCGATGGCGGACAGATTGACGAGGACCGTTGGCGCTCCCCGGCGGCTTCCGCCGGCTGAAGTCGTCCGCCAGGCTGTCATTTCGCGGCGACCCGGCCCAGGGCCATTCGACCGGCTTCGGGCGGCGCGGGCGCGCGAGCGACTGTCTCACCGTTCATGCCTTAGGAACGCGCACCGTCCCCGATCCGCTGCATCGCCGGGCGGCGCAGCCAGGTGGCCCAGCGCCAGAGCCACTCCATGGGGCCGTACCGGAAGTTGCGCAGCCAGAGGGTGGAGACCAGCCACTGGGCCGCGAGGACCGCGCCGGCGATCATCAGCACCGTCGTCACCGGCCAGGTCTCCGGCGGGCTCGCCACGAACCGGGAGATCACCAGGACGAGGATCGTGGCGGACAGGTAGTTGGTCAGCGCCATCCGGCCCAGCGGGGCGAAGACGGCCTGCAGGATCGGCCGGAGCGGCGTCCTGAGCAGGACCAGCAGGCCGCACACGTACACGCCCGCCATCAGCAGCCCGCCGACGGCGAGCGATCCGTCCTGCGCGCGGGCCTGCAGCCACAGGGCGACCGCCGCGCCGGCCGCGAAGAGCACGGTCAGCGCCACGGGGGCGGAACGCTCGATCCGGTCGATCACCCCGTACCGGGTCAGCGCGGACCCGGCCAGGAACAGCCCGGGGACCAGCGCGGTCCCGCCGCCGAAGGCCAGTGCCGCGGCGAGGAACGCGACGGCGAGGCCCGCCACGGCCCAGCGCGGCAGCCAGGTCGAGGGCAGGAGCACCACCAGGCCGACGACGGCGTAGATCGTCAGGATGTCGCCCCACCAGAGCGCGAACATGTGCACCAGGCCCATCGCGAGCAGCACCAGCAGCCGGCGCAGCAGGAGCAGCCGCGGGCTGGCGGTGCGCCCTGCCGCGGACTCCAGGAGCAGCGAGAAGCCGATGCCGAACAGCAGCGAGAAGATCGGGAAGAACCGCTGCTCGACCAGCAGCCCCATCCACATCGCGCCAGGGGTCTGCGCCGCGTGCTTGACGGGGACGAGGGCGTCGCCGACGTGGGAGATCGGCTGGACGTTGGCCAGGAGGATCCCGCAGAGCGCGAAGCCGCGTATGACGTCGAGCGCGGTGATCCGCGCCCTTCTTCGGGAATCGGGAGTTTCGGGTGGCATGACGCCTCATCCTGCGGGCCTCATGCCGGTGGCGGCTTCGGCCGGAAGCAGGGTTCGCGACAGTACTTTCGGCCAGACCTGTGCCCTCAGGGGGTGGCGACCTCCAGGTTGCCGGAGTCGCTGGAAAGCTCGATCGTACGCGGCGCCGAGGCGTCGGTGGCCGCCGTGACGTCCTTGCTGCCGGAGTCGGTCTTGGCGATCACGTTGTACGGCCCCTGCGGCACGCGGACCTTGATCGAGCCCGAGTCCGAGGAGCTCACGACCTTGTCCGGCTGGGCGGTGAAGACGAGCTCGACGTCCCCCGAGTCGGTCTCCGTGACCACCCGCTTGCCCGACAGCCCGCCGGCCTCGATCACCCCGGAGTCGCTGCGGACGTCCACCTCGCCGGACAGGTCCTTCAGCGTCAGGTCCCCGGAGTCGGAGTCGATCTTGACGCGGAGCCCCTTGGGGATCTCCACCTTGTAGTTCACGTCGCAGGCCACGGCCCCGCTCCCCAGTCCCCAGCTGCGGGGGCACTTGTACGTCAGGGCGAGCGTGTCGCCCTCCACACCGTGGCTGGTCTCCGGCTTGTTCTTGCGCCAGACGAGATGCTCGGTCACGTGGATGCCCTGGCGGTCCGACTCCACCACCTCGACGGTGCCGGAGTCGGACCCGATCCTGATGCCGGCCACCTTGTCGGTGACGTCGTAGGACTTGGTGTCCTCATCGAGGGGGCCGGCGAGGCCGCACCCGGTCAACACCGCCGCGACCCCCAGCAGCCCTGCGATCACGCCCGCTCTCTTTATGCCCATAACGCCCAAGTGTGGTTCACCAGGCCCGGCCCGGGCGTCGGGGAGTTCCCTGAGACGTCCCTGAAGAGTCCCTCAGGGGCGGGGGCGGTCACCAGCCGAGTTCGTCGCAGCCGGTGTGGTCGGCGGGCTCCACCTGAAGGGTCGCGTGCGCCACGCCGTGGCGGCGGAGCAGCAGGTCGCGGGCCTTGTCCAGGATGGCGTGGTGGTCCTTCGGGTCGACGGTGACCAGGTGGGCGGTGGCGACGTTCATGCCGGAGGTGAGGGTCCACAGGTGCAGGTCGTGCACGTCGCGTACGCCTTCGAGCGCCGCCAGGTCGGCCGCTACCGCGGCCGCGTCCATGCCCTCGGGCACGTGCTGCCCCAGCACCGCGAAGACCTGCCGGCCGAGGGAGATCGCGCGCAGGGCGACGAAGACGCCGATGGCGAGGGCGACGACGGTGTCCCAGAACGTCTGACCGGTGGCCGTGATCAGCCAGCCCGCCACGATGACGCCGACGGACCCGGCCGTGTCGGCCACGACCTCCAGGTAGGCGCCCTTGACGTTGAGGCTCTCGGCGGCCCCGGCACGCAGCAGCAACAGGGCGATGAGGTTGACGATCAGGCCGATGCCGCCGACGACGAGCATCGGGCCGGAGGAGACTTCCGCGGGGCCGCCGATCCGCCTGATGGCCTCCATGACCACGTACAGTGCGACGCCGAGCATCATGACCACGGCCAGCAGGGACGCGAACACCTCGGCCCGGTAGGAGCCGTAGCTGCGCCTTCCCGTGGCGTCCGGCCGGGTGGCGATGCGGGTGGCCACCAGGGCGGCGCCCAGGGTGACGACGTCGGCGGCCATGTGCCCGGCGTCCGACATCAGCGCCAGCGAGCCGGAGATCAGGCCGTAGACCAGCTCGACCACGAAGAACGCGCCGATCAGGACGAAGGAGACCGCCAGCCGCCACCGGTGCTGGGCACCGGCGTGCCCGTGTCCGTGCCCGGCGCCCATCAGTCGGCCCCGTCCCGTTCGGGGTGGATGGCCTCGGTGTGCTCGGTGTGGGCGAGCCCGAGGTCGAGCAGCATGCGTACGTGCGGGTCGTCCAGCCGGTAGTACGCCATCCGCCCGGCGCGCCGGGCGACGACGATGCGGTGGGCGCGCAGCAGGCGCAGGGCATGGGAGACGGCGGACTCGCTCTGGCCGGTCACCGCCGCGAGGTCGCACACGCACAGCTCTCCGTCCAGCAGCGCCACGAGCAGCCGCAGCCGGTTCGGATCGGACAGCAGGCCGAAGACGTCGGCGGTGTCGGCCAGATCGTCGGCCGCCGGCATCCGCTCGCACACGGCGGCGACCCGGTCGGGGTCGACGACCCGGACCGCGCAGCCGTCCGGAGACAAGACGACTCGCTCTCTTGAAGAGCTATTCATATAAACAACATAGCCCGCTAAGTGATCCCACCGTCAGTTTTCTCCGCGCGTCCTCTTTCAAACCCGACCGCCGCGTTGAAGGGGCACCGGCCCGGCTTCCTGCTCCGGCGATGGTCAGGCCCTGGCCTGAAACAGGCCGAGCCGAAGCATGCAGAGCTCAGGCCCGGCTTGAACAGGCCGGGCCTGAGCCCCGCGGAGCTCTCAGCGCTTCATGAGGGCGAACACGCCCCAGCCGAGCAGGCGCCGCTGGAAGCGGACGTAACGCATCGGCTCGCGCGACAGCTCGGCGCGCAGTTCGGGTGCGAGCTCGTCGTCGGGGTTGGCGTCCAGCCAGGTACGCAGGTTGCGCCACTGGGCGGCGACGTACCGGTCCCAGCTGTCCTCGTCGGCGAGCACCATCTCGACGACGTCGTACCCGAGCCCGTCGAACAGCTCGAAGAGGTCGGGCAGCGTCCCGAAGTCGTCGCGCGAGGTCGCGTGGCACGCCTCGACGGCCTCCTGGCCGGGCGGCTCGGCCCGCCAGAACACCTCGCCGATCAGCATCGTGCCGCCCGGGCGCAGGCTGCGCTCCAGCAGCGCGACCGTGCCGGCGGTCCCGTCGCCGATCCACGTCGCGCCGACGCACGCCGCGACGTCGACCGGCTCACCGGCCACGTACGTGGAGGCGTCCCCGTGCGTGAACGTCACCCGCTCGCCGACGCCGAGCTCGGCGGCCCGCTCGCGGGCGGCGGCGAGGAAGACCGTGCTGATGTCGACCCCGGCGCCGGTGATCCCGTGATCGCGGGACCAGGTGCACAGCATCTCACCCTTGCCGCAGCACAGATCGAGCACGGTGGCTCCGGGCCGCAGCCCGATCGCCGCGCCGAGCGTGGCCAGCTTCTCAGGGGTGAACGGGTCGATGATCCGGTGGCTGCTCTCCCGGATGGTGAAGCTACGTGACAGATCCAAGATCGTGAGTCCTTACGTGGGATGGCTGATGTACCGAGACGGTCAGCTCATCGACACGCATAAAAGCAACTCCTCCGTCACGAGATGGTGATCGCGACCTTAGCCCTCCGCGGATTCCGGCGGCAATCGAATTTCCTCGCACCCGTGCCCCTTTTCGTGCGCGTCGAGAAGGTCCAGATAACCCTGTACGGCCTCCCACAGGTGGTGCTCGGGGTAGCGCCCCAGGCTGCGGTGCCGTCGACGCCACTGCCGGTCCCAGTACGAGTCGCGTACGGCGCGCAGATGGTCCAGCGCCGCCCGCAACTCCCCGGCGACCCGGGCGGGCTCCTCCTGAGGCCGGGACGTCACCTCACGCACCCGGTCGAAGCGGCGCTCGGCCAGCGCGTCGAGCACGCCCTGCTCGGGCCCGTCCAACGACCAGAACCGCACCGGGTCGTGGATGCGATGGTTCTCCACCGGATCCAGGTGGGAGCGCCACCAGTACGCGACCCCGCCCTGATCCAGCCGGAGGAAATCGACCAGCCACGCGGTGCCGGGCGGCTGGGAGCCCCAGGTCACCTCCTCCGGCGGGAGGTTCAGCACCAGGACGATCTCGAGGTGATCGATGGGGTCGGCACCCGTGAGCAGGTCGCCGAAGACGTGCGCGGCGCGCAGGAAGGGTTCGTCCGCCGGCACGCGGCGGGTCTGCTCGCAGGCCTGGGCGAGCTGCCGCAGCCTCTCCACCGCTCGCCGGTAGCGCATCCTCCGCTCACCTCCCTGTCCCGGACTCGCGACCCAGCGTACGGTCTCCCCACCCCCTCCAGCCGCCCCACCCGCTGCCCCTGCCCCGACCGCCAGCCGCCCCTCCTGCCGCCAGCCGCCTCCGACCACCAGCCCTTCGACCGCCATCAGCCCTCCGCCGGCCAATTGCCCCCGACCGTCGCCGCCGCGGCCGCCAGCCGTTCCTCGACCGTCGGCCGCCAGCCGCCTCGGCCCGGTCACCCGCGCATGGCCGACGGTTGTCAGGGACGTCGCGTCAGGACCGGTGCCTGGTAGGCCCATTGCCAGGCCAGCTCCAGCGGCCCGCGACTGAACCGACGCAACCACAGCGACGACAGCACCATGAACAGCACGCAGATCCCGGCCCACCCCACCGGCACCCACCACGGCCGCAGCCCATCGAACCGATCCGCCAGCCCCAGACCCCAGCCATAACAGAGGACACTGGCCGCCAGGTTCTGGAAGACGTAGCAGGACAGCGCCATACGCCCGACCTCCGTGATCCCCTTCCTGAGCACCCCCGGCGCACCGCGCATGCCGAGCACGATCGAGGTGATCAACCCCAGCAGACCCAGGGCGACCAGCGGCGCCACAAGATAGCGGTCGACTGCGAACCAGGTCGGCCCCGCGAAGGAGGTGGCCAGGTTCAGCGGCACACCGACGCCGAGGCCGACGACGATCAGCTTCCTCCGCAGACCAGCGCCGTCCTCCTCGAAGACGCCGGCGCGTAGCAGGCGAGCGCCGAGCAGGAACAGCACGATGCCCATGGGGATGATGAACACCAGCTCCGCACGGAAGACGGCGACATGCCGCAGACGGAAGGCGACCTGGTCGAGCCAGCCGTCCTGGGGGTAGATCGGGGTGCCGCCACCCGTCGGCCCCAGCATCAGGGCTGCCGTGATCAGGGTCACCATGGCGACGTGCACCGCTCCCGCGGCGACCATCCAGGCGGTGACGGCACGGTGGCTCCTGCCCACCAGGTACGCCACGATCATCGAGGTGATCGCGTACCCCATCAGCACGTCGAACTCGAAGACCAGGACGTAGTGCAGCGCCCCCTCGACGAACAGCAGCGTCGCGCGCCAGAGATACCTGCCCGGCCACGTCAGCCCGCGCCGGACCGCGCTGCGGTACTGCAGCTCCAGGCCGACACCGAAGAGCATGGTCAGCAGCCCGAGGAACTTGCCGTTGGACAGGAATCGCAGGAACGTCTCCACCACACCGGCGCCGCCCCCGAACTGCAGGAACTCGGCGGACCCGCCGGGCGCGGTGAAGATCCAGATGTTCGTGCCGAGCGTGCCCATGATGGCCACGCCCCGTAACACGTCAAGCGCGTCGATACGTCTGGTCACACCATCAAGCCTGGTGGCGCGGTGACTGCTCCCTGTCGTCCCGCCGGGCGAAATAAGCCGTACATCGATCGATGTACGGCTTTACATCTTTGGTCACTCCCGAAGTCACCATCAGTAGCGATCCCGCTGTCCGGCTCGCCGCGCGACGTCGATCCGTCCCTCAGCGAAACGGGCGGCCAGGTCAGGGACTCGTGCACCGATAGGCGGAAGGAGTCTGGGTGTCGCCGTTGGGGCGGCCGGCCTGGAAGCCGAACGTCGTGCTCTGGCCGGGCGCGAGCGTGCCGTTGTGAGCGGCGTTCCTGACCGTGACGGTCTGGCCGCTGACGGTCAGCGTGGCGTTCCAGGAGCCGGTGACGGCGTGCCCGCTGGGCAGCGTGAACGTCACCGTCCAGCCCGTGGTCGTGGCGGTGCCGGTGTTGGCGACCGTGACCGGCTGGATCACATAGCCGGTGCTCCACTGGGTCTGGGTGGTCGGCGTGGCCGTGCATCCGCCGGTGGTGCCGCCCGGACCGGTGGTGACCGTGACCGTGTTGGACACCGGCGACAAATTGCTCGCCGCGTCGCGGGCGCGTACCTGGTAGCGGTAGGTGGTGGCGGCGGTCAGCCCGGTGTCGGTGAACGAGGCGGTCGCCGCGGTGCCCACCTGCGCGAAGGTGCCGCCGGACGAGCCCGGCGCGCGCAGGACGTCGTAGCCGGTCACGCCGACGTTGTCGGTCGAGGCGGTCCACGTCAGCGTGGTGCCGGTGGTGGTGGTCGCGGAGGCGGCCAGGTTGCCGGGGGCGGTCGGCGGGGTGGTGTCGGTTCCGCTCGTGGCGGGCGGGATGCGGATGATGCGGTCGTCCTGGGCAACCGGTGTGCCGCGACCGTCCCGGTTGCTGGTCGTCACCCAGAGCCAGCCGTCGGGTCCGAGCGCGACCGCGCGGAGGCGTCCGTACACGGACTGGAACTCGGCCACCGGCGTACCGGGAGTGCCGCTGCCGGTCAGCGGCACCGTCCAGAGGCGTCGGCCGCCCAGCGCCGCGGCGAAGAGCGTGTTGTTGGCGTACGCGAGCCCGCTCGGCGACGCCTCGGCGGTCGTCCAGGTGACGATGGGGTTGCGGAAGGAGGA
Organism: Nonomuraea sp. NPDC003201; assembly: GCF_053590415.1. Lineage (NCBI taxonomy): Bacteria > Bacillati > Actinomycetota > Actinomycetes > Streptosporangiales > Streptosporangiaceae > Nonomuraea > Nonomuraea sp. NPDC003201. Next base: position 48,572 of record NZ_JBSFTC010000025.1, on the reverse strand, counting down.
GTTGCCGCAGTTGCCTTCGCAGGTGGGCCAGCCGTAGTTGCCGCCCGCGACGATCTGGTTGATCTCGTCCCAGGTGTTCTGGCCGAATTCGCTGGCGTACATCCTGCCTTGGGAGTCCCAGGCCAGGCCCTGCACGTTTCGGTGGCCGTAGCTCCAGACGCGGGATCCCGCGAACGGATTGTCCGAAGGCACCCCACCGGTGGGCGTCATGCGCAGGATCTTGCCGGCGGGGCTGTTGAGGTTCTGGGCGTTGCTGGTGTTGCTGGCGTCGCCGGTACTCAGGTAGAGCATGCCGTCCGGGCCGAACGCCAGGCGGCCGCCGTCGTGGATGGTGGCGCTCGGGACGCCGGAGAAGATCACCGTCTGCGTCTGCGGGGCACTCAACTGGAACCTGACCAGGCGGTTGTCCCCGGCAGTGCTGGTGAAGTAGGCGTACACCCAGCCGTCCCTGGCCGCGATGCCGAGCAGGCCGCTCTCACCGGAAGCGCTCACCCCGTTCACGGTGGCGACCTGGGTGGGCGTCTGGCCGGGCCGCACCTGGAGGATCCGCCCGGTGTTCCGCTCGGAGACCAGCGCGCTGCCGTCCGGCAGGAACGCCAGCCCCCACGGCACCTGCAGCCCCGTGACGGATACCTCCGCCCTGGAGAAGTCGAAACCCCCGAGCACCTGAGCGCGTGCCTCGGGAGCGCTGATGATGAGGGCGATCAGGGCCAGAATCAGGGCAGGTACGACACGGGCGCGCATGACGGACTCCTTGACGGGATCACGTGTGCGGACCCCAGCACCGTAGGCACCGCAACCGCGGGACCTCAATCACCGCGACCCGCGCCTCCCGCCCATCTGCGACGACGGCCACGTGGTGACTGAAACTTTCAACATCCGCCGCTTACGTATTCAACCCACCCTCTCCGATCCCCGTCTCATCAGGCATCCGGCTCCGGCTGGCCCGGCACTCACCCGGAAGAGGAGCACCGACGAGGGTCACAGCAATGCCGCCGGCGGCTCCCACGCTGATCACCTCCACCCCGCTCCCCACCCTGCCACGAACGCAGTCAGACCCGCCTGGGTACGAGGATGCGCCGCTCACGCGAGGCCATGCGGCGCTTGATGGGCTCGCGTGAGTCCTGGTGAGTGTGCCACGCGTACTCTGGAAGAGGGACGCTCGCCGGTCGAGCTCGACCATGACGCGGGAGACGGGTGAGCACACGCGCACTCGGGGGGTGAGCCCGATGAGGCCTCACGACGTCTGGTCCGCAGGCACCGCAGCAGTCGCAATAACAGCCGCACTGTTCACCGGCACACCAACAGCCACAGGCCAACTGCCCACCAGCACGCTAACTGCCGCAGGAGGGCCGTCCACCGGCACACCAACGGCCACAGAGCAACTGTTCACCCGCACATCAACAGCCACAGACCAACTGCTCACCGGCACACCAACGACCACAGAGCAACTGTTCACCCGCACACCAACGGCCACAGGGAAGTTGTCCACCGGCACATCGACGGCTGTAGGGCAACTGCTCACCGGCACATCGACGACCACGGGGCAGGCGGCCGGGTCGCGGCTCGCCCAAGAATGCACCCCTCCACCGCTACCGGGCAAGGTGGTGGACGTCGACCTGACCGACACGGCCGGCGCAGCGCCCATGCGCCTGACCGTGAAGCCGACCAAGGTCACGGCAGGCACCGTGTCTCTCCGTGCCTCCAACACCGGCACCCTGGCCCACGAGGTGGTCGTACTGCCGCTCGCGGCGGGTAAGCCCATCGGGAAGCAGCCGATCGGAGCCGACAGCCGCGTAAGCGAGACGGGCTCCGTCGGCGAGGCGTCCCACAACTGCGCCGCAGGCGAGGGCGGAGGCATCGCCCCCGGGTCCGCAGGCTGGGCGACACTGACCCTGCAGCCTGGACGGTACGAGCTGATCTGCAACTTCCCGGGTCACTACGCCATGGGCATGCGCGCAGAACTCGACGTCACCCAGTAACCCACATACCAACCAGCAACCAGCCGAGCCATCTCCACCCCAAAACCACACCACTCAGCACCCCACCCACGCCGAGCCAAATACCGTCCCACTTCACACCGCCCCCAGCTTTCGCCCGCCCGTCGCAACCTTCGCCCGCCTGTCCCCAGATGCCACCCGCTCACCCCCAGCCGTCACCCGCCCGCCGCCAGGCTTCGTCCGCCCTCCGCCGGTCGGTCGTGGACTTTCGCCCGCCGTCATCCGCCCGTCGCCGGGCTTCGTCCGCCCTCCGCTGGCCGGTCGTGGACTTTCGCCCGCCGTCATCCGCCCGTCGCCGGGCTTCGTCCGCCCTCCGCTGGCCGGTCGTGGACTTTCGCCCGCCGTCTCCAGCCGTCGCCGGGCTTCACCCGCCCTCCACCGGCCTTGGTTCGCCTGTCGCCGCCCCCGCCCTTCACCGGCTTGGCCTGCCCATGCCCGGCCTTCACCCGCCCGTCCCCAGCCGCCGCCAGGCTTCACCCGCCCTTCGTCGGCCTTGACCCGCCTGACGTGGGCTGTCGCCCACTCGCCCCCGACCTTCGCCCACCCCGGCCTTCGCACGCCCGTTGTGGGCCTCACTTGCCCGTCGTCCCGCTTTCGCCCGCTCGCCCCCAGCGGTCACCCGCCCGTCGCCAGGCTCCACCTGCCCTCCACCGGCCTTGGCACGCCCGTCGCGGGCCTTCACCTGCCCGTCACCAGCTTTCGCCCGCCCCTCACCGGCCGTCGCCCGCCTGAGCCCTGCACGCAATCGGCACCGGGTTTTGGTCTGTCCGCCTCGGGCTTTGTGACACTGATCACCCCAACGTCTTATGCGGATTTGTCCACAGAACGTCGGACGCCACCTCACTAACGTCCTGCCCTGTCCGAAGAGATCCGTAAGACCAACCGAAGGCAGGCACCCATGAACACTTTCGAGCAGATCAGCAACGGGCGTATCCAGTGGCGGCGTGCGGTGGCCGGCGCGGCCATCGCGGCGCTGGCCTCGATCGCGGCCCTGGCCGTCACCTCGGCACCGGCCAATGCCGCCCCCGCCACGTTCACCAGCGCCAAGGCGGCCAACGCAAAGGTGGCCAGCGCGGCCAAGACGTACTACTTCACCGCAGTTCTTCTCGGCAAGAACGAGGTGCCGGAGGCCGGCAAGAAGGTCAACGACCGGAACGGCCTGGCGGCCGCGAAGTTCCGCATCAAGGGCAACCGCCTCTACTACTTCGTCCAGTGGAAGAAGGTCGCCAAGCCCACCGCCTTCCACATTCACCGGGGCAAGGCTGGCACGAACGGCCCCGTCGTCATCGACCTGCTGTCCAACGGCACCACCCGCGGCAACACGAGCTCCGGCTCCGTCCGCGTCAAGGACACCAGCGTCCTCAACGGAATCAAGAAGAACCCGAAGAACTGGTACGCCAACCTGCACACCTCTGAGTTCCCCGACGGCGCGGTCCGCGGCCAGCTCCACGGTGCCCACCACTGGTAAACATGCTGAAAGGTACGCAGACCAGGGCCGAGCCGCCGCAGCGCGGGCACGTCGGCGCGGCCCCTTGCTCATCCAGCCAGACGCCGAGGGGCCGCCAGGCAGCCGAGGTCAAAACCGGTGCACATTGTCATCGAACGCCCAGACCTAGAAAACGGACGGCCCAGCCCATCGGAGAAGATCTCGGACATCGGCCAGCTCAAGGGGGTGAGGACAGCGCCGAGATCCTCGAACGCGAGCACCGTGAACCCCGCAACCCCGCAACCCCGCAACCCCGCAACCCCGCAACCCCGCAACCCCGCGGGCACCGTGGGCACCGCGAACCCTCCGGGCACCGTGAGCACTTCGAGCACTGCCAGCACCCTGAGAAATGCGAGCGCCGTGGGCATTGAGAGCACCGATCGCCGTGAACACCGCGAGCACCCGAACGCCGTGAAGGCAGGCAGCACCGCGAGCACCGAACGAGCATCGAGAGCACCGAACGTCGCAAACGCCGCGAACGCCACCTGCATCTCGAACCCCGCGATGTCGGCGTCGGCCGCGACCGTCTGGAGCCAGGTACCCCCAGGAAGGCTGAGAGTGGCCTAAGCCAAATGTCCAAAGGTGTCGGGTGACCTTTGATCGACATTCCCTGACGCTCGCGATCCGTTCGCTTACTATCTGATGTGCCCGTGCTGAGCCGGATATCGACAGGAGGCGACGAATGGTCGCAGAGTCCGAGACGTCGGTAATGGCACGGTGACGTTGCTCGCGGGCCGCTATCGGCTGCTTTCGCAGCTCGGCCAGGGCGGCATGGGCACCGTCTGGCGGGCGATGGACGAGCTCCTCCGACAGGAAGTGGCCATCAAGGAGGTGCGGCTCCCGTCGGATCTAGACGAGGCGTCGCGTGCCGAGCTGGCCGAACGCACACTCCGGGAAGCGCGCGCCGCGGCGACGCTGCGCTCCCACCCGTCCATCGTCACCGTGCACGACGTGGTCCTGGATGACGGCCGGCCGTGGATCATCATGGAGCTGGTGCGCGGCCGCTCCCTCGACCGGGTCGTACGCGACGACGGCCCGCTGCCGCCGCACCGCGTAGCCGAGATCGGCATGCAGATGCTCGACGCGCTCGGTGCCGCCCACGCGTCCGGCATCCTGCACCGGGACGTCAAACCCGCCAACGTCCTGCTCCCCGACGACGGGCGGGTGCTGCTCACCGACTTCGGCATCGCGACGATCGCCGGGGACACCGGGCTAACGCAGACGGGGATGCTGACCGGCTCGCCCGGCTACATCGCCCCGGAGCGCCTGCGCGGCGAGGCCGACGGCCCGCTCGCCGACCTGTGGTCGCTCGGCGCCACGCTGTTCACGGCGGTGGAGGGCGGCCCGCCGTTCCCCCGCCCGAACGAGGCCGCGGTCCTGGCCGCCGTACTGATGCAGGAGCCCGCCCCCTTCCGGCTGGCCGGCCCGCTGGCACCCGTGCTGGCCGCGATCCTGGAGAAGGACCCGGTACGTCGTTGCTCCCCGGACGAGGTGGCCGGCTGGTTGAGGACCCTCTCACGGGGCGAGACGACGAACGTCCCGACTTCGCCACGGTTGCGGACCGTACCGGGCAGCCGCCCGCGCCGGCGTCGCCGCGTCCAGGTCGTCGTGGGGGCCCTGCTCGCGGTGGTGCTGGTCGTGGCGGCGGGGGTGGTGGTCGTGCCGTACCTGTTCCCGAACGTCATCCGCGTACTCGGCGCCATGCTCGCGCCCCCCGTCAGCTATACCTATTCCCCACGGCCGACGTTCGGCTCGTCGCCGGAGGCCACCCCGGTCATCTCCCGCGACTTCGAGGCATGCGATCTGCTGACCAGCGCCCAGACGCGCTCGCTGTTCGGCAGCCCGATGAAGCGCCAGTTCCTGACCGACACCACCTGCTCCTGGTCCAATACGGACGCTTCCAACCTGAACATCATGGCGTTCCGTTTGCCGAGTGCCTCCGCGGCCAACTTGACCCACGATCAGATGGTCAAGTACATGAAGGACGAGCCGAAGCGCAACGAAAAGACCAAGATCCGCACGGGGCCGAAGGTCGGCGACGAGGCGTTCAGCTACACCCGGCAAGTGCCCAACTGGCCGTGGCGAATCTACGAGACCAAGATCTCCTTCCGACTGTCGAACGTCGAGGTGACCATAACCGTCAGAGCCCGACGCTCCGGATTCGGCACCGCCGACCGCGCCGCCAAGCTCGTCGCCACAGCCCTCAACAAGTACCGCTAGCACCCCACATCACTCTGCGGACCGAGCCCGAACTGGTTACCAGCAACTACGCGCAACTCCACAGGGAGGTGCTCGCCGTACAGAGCGCCGAACTCGCCCGCATGTACGCCGCTGGCGAGGTCAGCGACACCCGCCATACGCCGCTGGCGAGGTCGGCGAGGCCACCCGCCGCCACCTCCAACGCCGTCCGGACCACCAGGCCCGCGCCACACCGAGGGCTGGCCAGATCATGCGGCTGCAGGTTCCGCGTCATGAGGCGTGAAATCCTCCGCGGGCCTGGACGGACGAAGCCAACGGGCGGCGCGGACGTGAAATCTGCCGCGGGCCCGGACGGACGAGACCGGAGTGCGGAGCGGAGGCAGCGGTTGGCGGGGACGGGTCTGCGTGCTGCGGCACTGGTGGACGGCCAGGCATCGGATGACCACGTTCCCGGGCGTGCATGCAGTCGGGCCACGCCGAGCCCGGTGAGCGCGGCGTGGCCCGGTTCGCCTACTGTGCCTGACGGCCGTCGCAGAACACCTCGTTGATGAGCCTGTTCAACGCCTTGGGGAACACCGTCGCCGTGTCGACCGCGGTGTCTCCGGAGGTCAGCGAGGCGGTCAGGACTTTGCTGCCGTCGGGCGTGCTGTACATCAGCGATCCATAGCCCCCGGGAGGGCTGCCGTCGTGGTTGAGGACGATGCCGGCGCAGTCGGGGCCGGTGTCCAGCACGTACAGTCCCAGGCCGTAGCTGCCGAAGAGTCCGGCGCTCCTCGGGTCCGGCGTTCTCATCTCGGTCAGCAGCGCGGCCGGCAGGAGCCTGCCGCTCACCAGCGCGGACATGAACGTCTGCACGTCCTTGGTGGTCGAGATCATGTTGCCGGCGCCGGCCAACAGGGAGGGATTCTGGCGGGTGACGTCGACCACCTTCCACTGGCCGGCGTCCTCGTACCGGTAGTAGCCGTGCGCGTGTGGTCCGGGGAGGTCCGGCCGGTTGCCCGGCACCGAGGTGCCCGTCAGCCGTAGCGGTCCCAGGATCCGGCGCTGCATCTCCTCGGCGTACGGGCGGCCGGTGACCTTCTCGATCAGCAGCAGGGCGAGGGTGTAGTTGGTGTTGGCGTAGCCCCAGCTCGTCCCCGGCGCGAACTTGGCAGGCTTGGACAGCGCGAACCGTACCAGTTCCTCCGGCTTGTAGGACTTGAACCGATTGTCCACCCAATCCTTGCCCACGGAGGGCAGGCCCGGCACCCATACGCCGTCGTCGTAGGCGTCGCCGGTGTAGTTGAACAACCCGCTGGTGTGCTGCAACATCATCCGCACGGTGATCCGCGGGTCCAGGCCCAGGCCGGGCAGGTAGCCGGCCACCGAAGCGTCCAGCCCGACCCTGCCCTCGGCCACCAACTGCAGCACCACGGTCGCCATGAAGGTCTTGGTGGTGCTGCCGATCCAGTAGCGCCCGTTCGTCGGCGGCTTGGCGCTCTCGCCCAGCTTGCGCACCCCGGCGCTGCCCACCCAGTCGCCGCGCTCGTCGTGGACGCGCATCTGCATCCCGGCGAAACCGTCGTCGATCCACTCCTGGATGGCTTTATGCAGCTCCGGACGGTCCTGTGCGGTAGCCGCGGCGGGGGTGGCCGCCCCGGCCAGCAGTGCGGCCGCCAGCGCCGTGACCGCCGCTCGCCGCAAGACCTTGCTGCGGTTAGGTACGCCGAAGATAGTTCTCATGGTTCCTCCCGGAGTCGATGGGGATGGAGCAGCCCGTCAGGCGGCGTCGAGGGCCGCGGTGATCTTGCGGGCCATGTCGGTCAGGGTGGGGCTGGGCCGGCCCTGGTGACTTCCGGTGGAGGCTTCGACGGCGACCATGACGGTGCCGCGGAAGTTGTCGGCCTCGGCCGGGTCCTGCTGCCTGAGCAGGTTCATGGACGCGGTCAGCGCTGGCAACACCTGGTCGGCGAGGGCAGCCACGGTCTTGCCGTACTTGACACCCTTGGGCGCCTTGGTGAGCACGTGTCCGACGGGGCCGGTGGCGGAGGTCAGGGCGATGGAGCCTTCGGTGGCGACCTTGTGGGCCGAGCCGGCGGCGCCGGCGGCGGACATCAGCGAGACGGCGCCCCACGCGGCGGTCCGAAGGGTGAGCTTGTCCTGGTCGGTGAGGGTGATGGCCATGGTGGTGCGCTCCTTCAAAACTGTTGGGAATCGGTTGGGCGGGCAGGCGTTCAACCGTTCATGGCCTTTACGATCGCCGACCACTCTGATACCGGGCCGTCGCCGTCCTGACACGGCCCTTACAGCTGCTCCCGTAGCCACACCGCGATCTCGTAGCCGTAGGCGGGGTAGCAACGCCGAATAGCTGAGGTGCAGCCGGGGACCGCGTGCTGCCGGGCCAGGCCGCTGAAGGTACGGTCCGGGCCCAGCTCGAGCAGCACGTGTTAGCCGGTGGCGAGCAGCGTGCGCAACGCGTCCGAGAAGCGCACGGTGAGGCTCAGGTGGGGTGCCCAGGAGGCCGGGTGAGCACGTGTGCCGTCGTGACGTGTGTGATGGCGCTACGCCACGGTCGAGGACGCCATCACGGTCCGGGCTCGGATAGCGGCCATGAGCCCCAAACTGGAGCGTTGACGCAGGTCACTTCCAGTGATGCAAAGCCCTGTCCGAGTGCAATTTCGGCCCGGGCGCGCTGGGACGAATCTGGTCAGCCAAATGTGTTGGATCTTCGGCGCATACTACGGAGACCCCGAGGTGGTCGAGGTGCAAGGGGCGCAGGCACCCTGCGGTGAAAGATCGAGGCTGGCGAGGTGTAAGCGGCGGAGGTGCCTCGGGGTGAAGGCCGACCGCTGGTGAGTGTAAGCGGTGAAGTCGACCTGATGTGAAAGGCCTGAGGCTGCGAGGTGCAAGCGACGGAGGCGGGCGGAAGCGAGCGTCGGAGGCGGCTGAGGTGCAGGGTGTGACAGAGGGCCGCAGCCGCCGTACCGCCGTGGAACGCCATCCGCGTGGGTCAGTTCGTGGTCAGGCGTCGCGACGAGTGATTGCCAGGGCTGCTGCGACGAGGAAAATCGTGACATAACTGGCGAAGACGGCGGTGGCCGACGAAGGGGCGAAGGCGCCGGAGTCGGGGACACCGGCTAACTGCTTCGTCAGTGAGGGGATCGTCAGGGAGCCTGTCCAGTCGTTCCAAGGGGCGGGGAGAAAGCGCTCGATCACGGTCGGGGCCGTCAGGAAGGCGACCAGTGCGATGAGTGCTCCCGGTGTCGAACGCAGAATTGTGGCCAGGCACAATCCCATCACCGCGGCGACGGCGGAGCCCGCGCCTGTCGACAGCACCTCGGACAGGGCGGTCGGTTCGGAGAACGAGGCGCCGATCGGGCGTCCGCCCACCACCGCCTGTGCGGTGAAGTAGGTGGCGAACGCCAGCACCTGACCCGTGATCGCGGCCACGGTGGCCACCACGGCGGCCTTGGCCAGGAGCAGGATCCACGGGCGTCGGAGCGTGGTCAACGTCAGCCTGATCATGCCGGTGCTGTACTCGCCGGAGATGGCGAGCACGCCCAGCATGCCGAAGAGCACGGGGGGAATGTCGGCGCTGAAGGCGAGCCCCGTGCCGACGGGCTCGCCGCCGGGACCCTTGGTGTCGAAGTAGCGCGAGATCGAGAGGGCGGCGAAGCCGGTGAGTGCCACGGCCGAGAGCGTGGAGGCCAGGACGTAGTAGGTGGATCGGAGCGAGCGCAGCTTGAGCCATTCCGATGCGACGACGTTGATCATCGGGTTATCTCCATGAAGGCCTCTTCCAGCGACGCCTGGCGGGGCGCCAATTCGTGGATGGCGCAGCCGTTCGCCAGGGCGACATCACCTATGGCGGCTGCGGACAAGCCGGTCACCAGCAGCTCTCCTTCGGCCCAGGGGGGAGAAGTCGAGGGAGTGCTCGCGCCGGATGTCTGGGCGCGGCGTACGGTTGCTCCCGCCGCTTCGAGTGCCCCGGTCAGGCGGGCCGCGTGGGGCGATCGGACCGAAACGTCGCCTTGGAAGCGGGTCAGCAGCTCCGCCATCGTGGTGTCCTCGATCAGCTGACCGTGGCCGATGATGATGAGCCGGTCGGCGGTGAGGGACATCTCGGTCATCAGATGGCTCGACAGGAGGACGGTCCGCCCCTCGGCCGCCAGAGACCTCAGCAGCGTCCTGAGCCAGCGGATGCCGTCGGGATCGAGGCCGTTGACCGGCTCGTCAAGAATGAGCACTCCCGGGTCGCCGAGCAGTGCCGCCGCGATGCCGAGGCGCTGACGCATCCCCTGGGAGAACCCGGCGATCCTCCTGCGTGCCGCGCCGGCCAGGCCGACCTCCTCGAGAACCGCTACGACTCTGCGGCGCGCGATCCCGCCGGCATGCGCCAGCGCCTGGAGGTGATCGAACGCGCTGCGCCCGCCCTGCACCTCGGTGGCATCGAGCATGGCACCGACCTCACGCATGGGGTCATGGAGGTCGCGCTTGCGGACGCCGTTGATCAACGCCTTGCCTGAGGTGGGCGCGTGGAGGCCGAGGATCATGCGCATGGTGGTGGACTTGCCGGCCCCGTTGTGCCCGAGAAAGCCCGTGACCTGTCCAGGTTTGACGTCGAACGTCAGTCCCGAGACCGCCCGGGTGGCGCCGTACACCTTCGTCAGATCAATGACCTCGATCATTTGCCCACCTTCTGGATCCGTTCGGCCGGGCAGCGCGTGCCAGGAGTGGGCAGCGCTCCCGTGGTCAGATAGGCGAAGACATGTCGCCGCAGGCAGGAGTTGCTTGTCCACGCCGCGTGGCCGTCGCCGTGCCACAGGACGTGCGCGGTGGGAATCTGCCCGGCCACGTGCTGCTGCCCGAGGTAGTTGGTGTTGTTGTCGAGCTCCCCGATCGCGAGGAGGATCGGTGGGACGTCCTTCACGCGCAACGGGTGCGGCGCCCAGGACGCGCCCCCGTTGCGTCCCCAGCACCGCCCGAGCTCGAAGCGTCCCTCGATCCAGCCGAACCTCGGCGCGATCTCACGAAGCCTGGCCTCGATGCCTTGGAACTCCTCGTACGTCGGCAGCTTCGGCATGAAGTCGTTGCACAGGGAGTCCTGGCTCACGGACGAGCTGGGCTGCTCCGGCGCGAGCTCGGTGAGAAAGCCGGCGGCGTCGCCGTCGAGGGCCTTCCGGATGGTAGTCGCGAACTGCGGCCAGTACGGCGGGTTCATGCCTTTGACCGCGCCCGTGTACAACTGTCCCTCATCTACCGTCCTGCCAGCCAAGGCCGGAAGTGGCGCGCGGCGCACCTTTGCGACCAGTTCGTCCCATGCCTTGCCCGCGTCCCTGCCGTGCAGGGCGCAGTCCGTACGGCGAGCGCACCAGTCACGGAAACGGGTGAGATGCCGCTCCTGCGTCCGCGCGTAGTTGCGCAACCAGGGCTCGAACTCCTGCTGGGTGTGATCGGCGGTCCCGTCGAAATACATCCGGCCGACCCGCTGCGGGAACAGCTCCAGATAGGCCTGGGCGTAGACAGTGCCGTAGGAGTTGCCCGCGTAGACGAGTTTGTCCTGGCCAAGCGCGGCGCGCAGCGCGTCGAGGTCGTGTGCCACGTTCCAGGCCGTCATTCCGCGCCATGCCGCCCCTGCCGTCTTGCGGCAGCTCGCCTGATGAGCCGCGTTCTGGGCGGCGTGGGCGTCCCAGTCCTGCTTCGCCCGCGCGCTGATCAATCCGTAAATGGAGGCCTCGGGCTCCGCGCAGCTTACTCTCTTGCCGCCGCTGCCGGGCTCGGACATCCCGCGCGGATCGATGGCGACGACGTCGAACCGGCTGCGCAGCTGCTTGAGCAGGATGGGCCATTCCGGCGGGGCTTCGGCAGCGTTCTTCGGCCTGAACATCGCCGTGCTGGTGCTGGGGCCTCCCAGGTTGATGATCAGTGGGCCCGTGCTCCTGCCTGTCGCGGGTAGCTTGGCCACGTGCACCGAGGTCTTGGGGCCGCCCGGATCGGCCCAGTCCACGGGAACGACCAGCTCGGCGCAGCGCAGGCCGTCACCGCACTCCTTCCAGACGAGGCGATACGCTTGCGCCGACGCCAGTGCGATGCCGCCGAGCGAGAGGGCGAGGCAGGCAGCGAGGCTCAGGGCGATGAGGGTGCGTCGATCCATGCGGGAAACGATCCTGCACGGCGGTGGGTGCGCACATCGGAGCCAGATCCGGTCTTGCGGCTCGGACCAGAGTCATACGGTGCGGGCGTAGGAGAGCGGAGTACGACCCTGGTCTGACGGATCGTGCTCCGATTCGCTCGCGGCCGTTCCTCGATAGCGTCGAGCTGTGAACCTGCTCGTCCGGCGGCCCCCGCACTGGCTGCTCGTTCTCGCCGACACCGTGGTCGCGGTGCTGCTCGCGCTGGCGTCCACGGCGAATCCGCCGGAATTGGACGTGAGCATCGCGTCGTCGCTGATCTGCTGGCTGGCCGTGGTGCCGGTGGCGGTGCGGCGGGTTTGGCCGGTGCCCGCCTACTGCGCCGCGCTCCTGGTCGGCGTGGTCGTGCTCGCCCTGCAGACGAACCGGCTGATGATGACCGTGGTGGCGGCTCTGACCATCTATTCCGTGGCGACCTCCCAGCCGGTGCGGCGATCTGCGCTCGCCCTCGTGCCGGGCCTGCTGTTGACCGGAGGCGCTCTGCTGTTCTCGGCGTTGAACGCCCCCCGGCAGCTGGGCGGCTGGCCGGACCCGGCCTTCGTCATCGGGGCGGCCTGGCTGGTCGTGGGGGCGAGCTGGAGTCTCGGCATGGCGGCGCGCACCCGCCGCGAGTTCGCCGCGCGCGAGACCAGGAGGCAGGCAGAGCAGGCGGTGGTCGACGAGCGGCTGCGGATCGTGCGCGAGTTGCACGATGTCGTCGCCCATTCGATGAGCTTGATCACCGTCAAGGCGGGGGTGGCGGCCAAGGTCCTGGACAAGCACCCGGAGGAAGGGCACAAGGCGCTGCGGGCCATCGAGGAGATCGGGCGCGGCTCACTCGTGGAGATGCGCCAGTTCCTCGGCGCACTGCGTGCACCCGGCAGCGCGCCCGAGAGCGCGCCGCTTCCCGGCCTCGCCGACCTGCCGTCCCTGACACACCGAGCGGCTGAGGCCGGCGTGCAGGTCGACCTCTCGGTGAGCGGAGCCGTGCCCGACAACATGCAGTTGTCCGTCTATCGCATCGTGCAGGAGGCGATCACCAATGTCGTCAGGCACGCCGCTCCCGCACGCTGCCAGGCGAGCGTGTCGGTCGTCGTGGGGATTTTGAGGATCTCCGTGATCGACGACGGGCCGGGGCAGCGGGTGCTGCCGGGCGAACCGGGCGGACATGGTCTCGTCGGGATGCGTGAACGGGCCCTGATGTACGGCGGCACCTTCGAGGCCGGGCCTCTGCCGGGGGGCGGGTTCGGCGTGCGCGCATCATGGGAGATCCCGTGACCCGTCTGACTCAGGCTGCGTGGCGCCCTTCTGCGTGCCACAACGGTCCGCGGCCGGTGCGATGCCGCGGCCGACCAGTCACGAGAGATCTTCGGCATACGACTCCGCCTCGCCAGGGAGATTGGGGCTGGCCGGGATCGCTTTGCGCATCTCCGGGAAGGGCTGAGCTGGCTGGGATCGCTTTGCCGCATCTCTGGGCGACGCCGTTCGAGGAGGGTGATCCTGCGTGGCAGGCGCGGATCGGTGCGGGCGCGTTCGACGTCAAGATCGCGACCCCGTCCGCCGGCATCCGTGGTGTTGAGTGGCGCAAGATGGGAGGCAGAGCGACAGACCCGGACAGAGCGTCCGCGGACCTGGTGTCGAGCCTGCTCGTGGTGGGCGTGTTGTGGGGGATCTCTTGATTCGAGTGCTCGTCGCCGACGATCAGGCACTGCTGCGTGGCAGCTTTCGATTGCTGATCGACTCGGAGGACGATCTCATCGTGGTCGGGGAGGCGGCCGACGGACACCAGGCGGTGGCACTCGCGCGTACGGAGTCACCCGATGTGGTGCTCATGGACGTCAGGATGCCGGAGATGGACGGCATCGCCGCGACCCGGCAGATTGCCGGGGATACCCGAGTACTCATTCTGACTACGTTCGACCTCGATGAGTACGTCTACGCGGCGCTGCGCGCGGGCGCCAGCGGGTTCCTGCTCAAGGACGCGCCCCCCGACGATCTCCTGAGGGCGATCCGGGTGGTCGCGTCGGGCGAGACGTTGCTTGCGCCCAGCGTCACCACGCGATTGATCGCGGAGTTCGTACGGCGGCCGGCCCAGCGGGTCTTCCATGGGCTCGGCAATCTGACGGACCGGGAGCGCGAGGTGCTCACACTCATCGCCTACGGTCTGTCCAACGCCGAGCTCAGCGTCCAGCTCCAGCTGAGCCCCGGGACCGTGAAGACGCACATCGGCCGCCTGCTGGCCAAGCTGCAGGCCCGAGACCGCGCCCAACTCGTCATCGCCGCCTACGAAGCCGGCCTCGTCAAGCCGGGTTAGCGTACGCGCCTGAAGCATTTATTGCTGGGTGGTGGTGCCGGGAGCTCTTCGGCTGGTCTCGACAGCGGTCTGGCCGCGGGTTAGGACGGTTGCGGCTGCGAGCGGCACCAGGAGCAGGGTGAGGAGGCCCGAGACGACCAGCCCCGTGTCGGTGCCGGTCAGTTGGATGAGCGGGCCGCCGGCCACGAGGCCCAGTGGGGCCGCGATCGTTGACCCCGTCGTCCAGAGGGTCACCACCGGTTGCTGTTCGCCGGGCTGCAGGTCTGACTGCAGGAAGCTGTACGCGACGGGGGTGAACGGCGCCCAGACCAGGCCGCCCAGGGCGAACACGATCATCGCGGCGGTCAGGTTGTCCGCGGCGGCCAGGGCGATCGGGCAGAGTGCCCACAGGCCGATGATCGTGATGAGCAGATGGCGCTGGGGGAGACCGCGCATCAGGTTGACCAGGGCGGCACCCGCGATCGCGCCGACGCCCAGGGCGCTCCAGAGCAGGCCGAGGCCGGACGCGCCGCTGTGCAGGGTGCCCTGGACGTACAGGGGGAGTGCTACCTCGACCGGCATGTAGAGGAAGTTGAAGAAGAACACCACGACCAGCAGCCGGGCCGCCACGGGGCGGCGGCGCAGGATGCGCCAGCCCGACTCGTCCTGCCGCGCGTGGGTGGGCTCCTCCGACGGTGACTCCGGTGATGTCTCTAACCGCGACTCCGCCGGTGACTCCGGCGGCGACTCCGACTCCGGCCACGGCTTCGACTGCGACCGTGGCTTCGACTGCGACTCTGGCCATGGCTTCGGCTGTGGCCTCGACCGCGGCTGCGGTTCCGATCGCGGCTCTGACCGCTCCGACCCCAGCGGCGGCGACTCCGACCGCTCAGACTTCGACTGCGGCTCCGGCCACGGTTTCGACTGTGGCTTTGACCGCGACGGCGGCTCCGATCGCGGTCGTGACCGTGGCTCCGACCCCGCCCGTGGTGCCCAGCGCAGTACGCAGGCCATCAGCAGCAGTGCACCGCACGCGTCGACGAACAGCACCGCGCCCGGTCCGTCGGCCGCCACCATGAGCCCGCCGGCCACAGGGCCCAGGACGTAGAGTGCGACGTTGCTGTTCAGGCCCAGCAGCCCGTTGACGCCGTACCGTTCCGACTCGCTCGCCATCGAGGTGACGAGCAGACGACGACCGCTCGCACCGGCCATCCGGAAGGCCGCGCCCAGCAGCAGCCCGCCGACCAGTACGGGCAGGCTGAGCCGGTCGGTCACCGCGGCGAGGCCCAGGCCGGTGAAGGTCAGCGCCCGCAGCACACAGTCGGCGATCAGTAGGGTGCGGGGCGGTGTCCGGACCCGGCCCAGGCCGATGCCGAGCGCCAGGATCGTGGACAGGACGAAGGGGGCCGCCTCCACCATCGCGACGGCGATCGCCGGAGGTATGTCCCCGTGGATGCGCAGGGTCTGCACGGGCATGGCCACGAGGATCATGCCCGTGCTGATGTTGGCCAGCAGGTCGCCGAGCAGCAGCCCGGCCACGCGCTTGTCGCGCAGCACGTCACGGTACGAGCGGTTCGAGTGGTTCGTCGTCGTGGATGGGGTGCCGGCCGAGTTGGACACGTGGTGGACTCCTCGTCAGTGGGCGAGCCGGAGCGCGGCTCAGTGCTCGTCGACGAGCCGGCCGTTCAGGGCGGTGGCGTCCTTGGTGAGGGACATGGTCAGCGGCGCCTCCGGGAACGTGGGCAGGGCGGCGAGCGCGGCGCCCAGCTGCTCGGCGCTCTCCCAGTGCCAGGTGTCGGTGTACGTGTCGTCCTCGAGCCGGATCAGCACGGTGCGGGCGAGCCCGGGGTGACCCTTCCGGACAGTCGCGATCAGCGACCTGCGGCGGGCCAGGAACTCCTCCAGGTCGGACTCGGGGACGGAGTAGCGGTGCGAGCGGACGGCGGACATGTCGGTGTCTCCTTCTGTACGTGTGAGCAAGGGGCTTACCAGGTGCCGGCGACCTGCCGGATCGGGGCGTTCAGGCGGTTGAAGAGGTTGGTGACGGCGGTCATCAGCAGGATCGAGGCCAGCTGCTGCTCGTCGAAGTGGTCGGCGGCGTTGTCCCAGATCTCGTCGGAGACGGCGTCGTCGCGGTCGGCCAGCCGGGTCGAGGCCTCGGCCAGCTCCAGGGCGGCCCGCTCGGCGTCGGTGTAGTACGGAGCCTCGCGCCAGGCGGCGATCAGGCCGATGCGGTCGTCGCTCTCGCCGAGCTTGCGCAGGTTCTTCAGGCCGGCGTCGACGCAGAAGCTGCAGCGGTTGATCTGGCTGACCCGCAGGTGGATCATCTCCATGAGCTCCTGGGGGAGGCCCTGCGACTGGGCGGCCTTCATCACCTGCATGATCGGCTGCATCGCGGCGGGGATGAGCGTGGCGGGGTTCTTCATCCGGGCTTCCATTGTGTTCTCCTCTGTCGCGGTTCGTGTGAGATCAGAGTGTCTGCCCAGGTTGATACATTCGCGATGCGTGCACGATGCGAAGGTGATGGGGGATGAAATGCTGCGATTCACTCTTCTCGGCCCCGTCCAGATGATCGTCGACGGCGCGCCGCTGACGGGCATCGCCCCACGTCACCGGGCTGTGCTCGCCTACCTTCTGCTCAACGCCGGCCGGGTGATCAGCATCGAGCGGCTGATCGACGCGATGTGGGGCTACGACCAGCCCGACACCGCCCGGTCGCAGATCCATGCCTCGATCACCGCGATCCGCAAGGTGCTGCGCGGAGCGGGGGCCGTAAATCTCCTCGAGACACGGGCCGGCGGCTATGTCGCGCAGCCGGAGTCCGGGCAGGTCGACGCGCAGGAGTTCACCGAGCTGGCAGCCGCGGGTGAGCTGCGCAAGGCCCTGGAGCTGTGGGGCGGCGAGGCGCTGGAGGACGTGCACGCGCATTACGTCACCGGCGTCCGCGAGCTCTGGAACGACCGGCGGCTGTCGGCCTACGAACGCCTGGTGGAGGGCGAGCTCGCCGCCGGGCGGCACGGCGAGCTGCTCGACGAGCTCGCCGCCCAGGTGACCGCCAACCCGCTCCGCGAGAAGCTCAACGGCCACCTTGTCCTGGCCCTGCACCGGGCGGGGCGGCAGGCCGACGCCCTGGCCGCGGCGCGTTCCTACCGGACGGCTCTGGCGGACGAGCAGGGGCTGGATCCCGGGCACGCCTTCATCGAGCTGGAGCGGGCGGTCCTGGCGGACGATCCGGCGTTGCGTCTGGCCGACGCGGTGCCGGTGGTCGCGGGTCCGCCGCGTCGCTCCACGTTCCTGCCGTACGACATTCCCGATTTCTCCGGACGTACCAGTGAGCTGGAGCGGCTGATAGGAGAGGTGGGCGAGCAGCACGGGCCGGCGGTCGTCACGATCGACGGCATGGCCGGGATCGGCAAAACCACGCTCGCCGTACACGTGGCCCATCGGCTGGCCGCCCGCTATCCCGACGGCCGGCTCTTCATCGACCTGCAGGCCCACACCGCGGGCCGGGAGCCGCTCGACGCCGCCGCCGCGCTGGAAGCGCTCCTGCGTCAGCTCGGGGTGCCCGCCGACCGCATCCCGGTCACGCTGGTCGAGCGGAGCGCTCTCTGGCGCGCCGAGCTGGCCGATCGCCGCGCGCTCGCCGTGCTGGACAACGTTCTCGACGCCGAGCACGTACGCCCCCTGCTGCCGGGACACTCCGACACCCTCGTCCTGATCACCAGCCGGCGGCGGCTGGTCGACCTGGACGGCGCCCACGCGCTCTCGGTCGACGTGCTGGGCGAGCAGGACGCCGCCGAGCTGTTCGAGCGGATCGTGGGCGAACGCGCCGGTCACGAGCCGGAGGCCGTACGCGAGGTGCTGCAGCTGTGCGGGCACCTCCCGCTCGCCATCCGGATCTCGGCCGCCCGCCTCCAGCACCGTCCGCGCTGGACCGTGTCCTACCTGGCGGGCCGGCTGCGGGACCATCGCCGGCTCCTGGACGGGGTGTCGGCGGCCTTCACCGTGTCATATGAGCAGCTCGACGAGGCCGAGCAGCGCATGTTCCGCCTGCTCGGGCTGGCGCCGGGGCGCGACATCGACGCCTGCGGGGCGGCGGCGCTGGCGGGCATCCCGGAGGACGAGGCGGAGGAGCTTCTGGAAGGCCTCCTCGACGCCCACATGCTCCTGCAGTTCGAACCGGGCCGCTACACCTTCCACGACCTGCTCCGCGAGCACGCGCGCTCGATCGCCGAGGACGACGGCGAGGTCCTGCGACTGCTCACCTACTACCTGCACCGCGCTCGGGCGGCGATGGACCGGCTCTACCCGTACAGCGTCGGCCAGCGGGAGGGCATCCCCCAGCCGGCCGCCCCGATCGCGCCCATCCGGGACGCCGCGGAGGCGATCGCCTGGCTCGACGCCGAACGCTCCAACATCATCGCGACCGCCGTCCACGGGCCCGAGATCTGCGTCGGCATGCTGGCTCTGACGATGCGCCCCTTCCTCGACCGGCAGGCGCACCACGACGACGCGCTCACGCTGCACACCCTGGCGCTGCAGCGCAGCCGCAAGTTCGGCCACCGCGAGTTCGAGGAGCGGGCGCTCGCCGACCTGGCGTGGACGTACTGGCGGCTCGGCGAGTACGAGCGCGCGGAGGAGCACGCCCACCAGGCCCTCGACGCCTGCGAGGAGGCCTACGAACGTGCTCGGGCACTGCTCACCCTGGGCAACGTGGCGCTGCGCCGGCGCCAGGACGAGCAGGCGGAGCAGTACCTGGAGCAGGCACTCGACCTCACCCGGATCGGCGCCGACACCTGGGGCGAGGCCAACGTGCTCGGCATCCTCGCCCTGGCCCTCGACCGGGCCGGCCGCCCGGAGGAGGCCCGGCGCCATCTCGACCTGGCACTGGCGCTGCACCGCAAGGTCGGCAACCCGGCAGGGGAGGCGATGATCCTCAACCACCTCGGCGTTGTCCTCCGGCACCAGGGCGAGCTCGCCCAGGCCCGCACCCGCCACGAGCAGGCCGCGGCCCTCTACCGCAGGCTCGGCAACACCACCGACGAGGCGGCCGCGCGCAACGGGCTGGCCGAGGCGGCCGACGACCCGGCCTGGGCAGTCGGGGAGCACACGGCCGCTCTCGCGCTCGCCGACCTGGCACGCAACCGCCCGGAGCAGGCGCGTGCTCACGACGGGCTGGCCCGCGCCCACCTCGCGCTCGGGCGGGCGGAGCAGGCCTGTGAGCACGGGCGGGTGGCCCTCGGCCTGTACGAGGAGCTCGGCGTCCCGGAGGCCGGAGAGGTCCGCGCCTTCCTGGAGCATGCCGGATGAGCGGGTCCTAAGGCTGTGGCTGCGCCGTCCAGGGCCGGAGCTTCTCGGGGTTGCGTACCGCCCAGATGTGCTTGATCCGGTCGCCCGTGACGTCGAACGCCGCCACCGTCACCGTCACGCCGTCTAGTTGGGCCACCAGACCGGGCTGACCGTTGACCGTGCGTTCCAGGATCGTCAGGCCGGGTGACATTCCGGCGATGGCGAGGAGGTAGCGGGCGATCTGCTCGCTGCCTTCGATCGGGTGGAGGCCGGCGCTGACGAGGCCGCCGCCGTCGATGACCGCCGTGGCGTCGGGGTCGAGGAGGCCGATGAGGGCTTTGATGTCCTTGGCTTCCCATGCCCGCTTGAAGTCGCCGACGATGCCGGGCCGGGCCGCCGGAGCCGTGGGAGCCTGTGCCTCGCGAAGACGACGGCGGGCCGAGGAGGCCAGCTGGCGGCACGCCACCGGCGTACGGCCGACGATCTCCGCCACTTCGGCGAAGGAGTAGCGGAAGACGTCGTGCAGGATGAACGCCACGCGCTCGGCCGGGGTCATCGACTCGAGCACGACCAGGAACGCCATGTTGATCGACTCGTCGAGGGTGATCCGGTCGGCGGGGTCGGTCATGGCGCCGCCCGGCCGCGCGCTGATCCACTCCGTACGGTCGGGCAGCGGCTCGGGGATCCATTCGCCCACGTAGCGCTCGCGCCGCGCGCGTGCCGAGCCGAGCACATCGAGGCAGATGCGGCCGGCCACCTTCGTCAGCCAGGCACCGGGGGAGTTGATGGCCTGCTGCTGCTGCGGGGTCATGGCGTACCAGCGGGCGCAGGCCTCCTGGACGACATCCTCCGCGTCGGCAAGGGAGCCGAGGAGGCGGTAGGCGAGATTGATCAGCTGACGCCGCTCGCTCATGATCACGCTCAGGCTCGGGTCGAGCCCTGGCTCGGATGGGGTGGTCATGGTGTCGCCTGCTCCTCGGTCGTTTCCGCCCTCACCCGGACAGACGAGACAACTTCCCGGAACGTGAGGTCGCCCCACCTCACATTCCCGGCGGTCGTGTCGTCGGACAGCCGAGACACCGGGATCGAGAAGGGAAGCCCCGACATGTCCACACCCACGAACCTCAGGTTCCTGCGGATCGCGATCACCCTGCAAACCTTGGCCGTCTTCGTCCAGGCGATCACCGCCGGGCTGCTTTTGTCCGTGCCCGGGGGTGGGGCACTGCACAGTGCTGGAGCATACGCGACGTTCGTCGTGACCCTGTTGCACCTGGTGGGCGCGATCTTGGTCTGGCGGCCGGGCGGCGGCTCGCCCAGGCCCATCCGGTACGCGGCCGGCTTCTTCGTGGTCACGTCGGCGCAGATAGCGCTGGGCCTGGCGCACGTGAAGACCCTGCACGTCCCGTTGGGCGTCCTGATGTTCGGCATGAGCGTCATTCAGCTCGGCCGGATCTGGGACGGCCTCCGCACCCGCGTGGACGCCACCGCGTGATTCTGGAGCGTGTGCTCGGTTATCATAAGGGGTATGCCTCGCCCTCGAGTTCATGATCTCGACCGGTTGCTGGACGTCGCCGAGCAGTTGGTGGCCGATGGCGGGCCGGAGCGGTTCACGGTGCGAGCGCTGGCGGCGGCCGCCGGGGTGTCGAACGGGGTGATCTACCACGCGTTCGGGTCGTTGCCGGTGCTGCTCGGGCGGCTGTGGCTGAGGGCGGCGGGAGATTTCCTGGATCTCCAGGTCGAGCTGGCCGACGCGGTGCAAGGGGGCGACCGCGAAGCGGCAGTCGAGGCGGTGGCGGCGGTGGCGAGCGTGCCCGCGGTGTTCGCCGACCGCCGGCCCGCCGCCGCCCGGATGCTCGTGGCGGTGCGTCGTGACCAGCTGCTCGGCCCCGAGGTGCCGCAGGAGCTGGCCGAGGAGATGTTCGCCCTGGACAAGCGGTTGGTGGCGCTGCTGACCCGCCTGTCGCGGGCGCTGTGGGATCGTGCCGACGGGGCGAGCGTCGAGGTGGTGACGCTGTGTGTGGTCGACCTGCCGACCGCTGTGTTCCGGCGGGCGCTGGCGGCCCCGACCGCGGACGGCCGGCCCGTGATCGGGACTGACAGCCGAGAACGGCTGACGGCCGCGGTCCGCGCGGTCCTCGCGCTACCGCCCCCGCCCCCACCCCCGCGGCGGTGACTGGCGTTCGTCGGCGGGGTAGTCGGCCGAGCGGCTGACATCGGCCCATTTCTCGGTTTCGGCGGCACGGAGCTCGGCGGCCTTCTGGGCGGAGGCGACGGCGTCGCTGCCGAGGAGGAGCCGCCTGGGCGGGTCGTCGTGGCCGACGACGTCGATGATGATCCTGGCGGCGCGGGCGGGGTCGCCGGGCTGGGTGCCGTCGGTGTCGCGCCGGTAGCGGTGGATGACGCCCACGGTCTGCTCGTAGTCGGGGCCGACGGGGTGGATCTCCATGGAGGGCCCTTGCCAGTCGGTACGGAACGCGCCCGGCTCGACGATGACGACCTTGACGCCGAAGGGCGCGACCTCGTTGGCGAGCACTTCGGAGAAGCCTTCGACGGCGAACTTCGCGGTCTGGTAGGCCCCCATCCCGGGAGTGCCGCCGACGCGCCCGCCGATGGAGGAGAACTGTACGAAGACTCCTGATCGCTGGGCGCGCAGGACGGGCAGGGCGGCCCGGGTGACGTTCACCACGCCGAAGAGGTTGGTTTCGAGCTGGGCGCGGAAGTCGTCCTCGGCCATCTCCTCGATCGGCGCGCTGTTGCCGTAACCGGCGTTGTTGACGACCACGTCGAGGCTGCCGAAGGCGTCGGTGGCCTCCTTGACCGCCCGGGCGGCCGCGGCGGCGTCGGTGACGTCGAGCGCGACCGCCCGGATCCGGTCGCCGTGGAGGGCCACCAGGTCGTCGAGCTGCTTGGGGCTGCGCGCGGTGGCGATGACCCGGTCGCCCGCTTCGAGGACCGCTTCGGCGAGGTGGCGGCCGAAGCCGCGCGACGATCCGGTGATGAGCCATGTCCTGGCCATGGGTGCTTCCTTCGGTCGGCATTGCCTAACTGCCTCATCAATGTAGCACTTATAAAACTAAGCTCAGCGTTGGCGTGACAGTAAATCGCCGGAACGGGTATCTTTGGGCGGGTGAGAGCAGACGCGACCCGCAACCTCGAACGCGTCCTGAGCACAGGCGCCCGCATGCTCGCCGACGACCCCTCGGCGACCATCGCCGCCATCGCCGTGGCGGCGGGGGTGGACCGCCGCACGGTCTACCGCCGCTTCGCCTCCCGCGAAGACCTCATGGCCGCCGTCTACGGAGCCCGCTACGACGCGGTCGAGAAGGCCATCGAGGCGGCCAGGCTTCGCGAGGCCCCGGTCGAGGTCGCGCTGCACCGTTACGTCGAGGGCATCATCGCCGTCAACCGCAAATGGCCCGTGGAAACGAGCCGCATGCTCCGTGAGGAGACGCTCCGCGAGCGCCGCCGCGGCCTGATCGACGAGGTCGACGCCTTCCTGCGGCGTGCCACCGACGAGGGCCTGCTGCGCTCCGACCTGCCGCCCGGCTGGGTGGCCACGATCCTGCCGCCGCTGCTGGTGCACGCTGCCGAGGACCTCCCCGAGCTGAGCGCCGCACAGGCCGCCGACATCGTGGTCGACACACTGCTGCGCGGCGTCGGCCGTACGGCACGGCCCTAGGCGCCGCCTGCAGACGACCGAGTCGCTCAGGCCGGCCGCGATGTGTCACGTGCGCTCAGCCTTCCGTGGCGCCGGACAGGACCGCGAGGGCGGTGCGCGCCCGGTCGCGCATCGCGGGCACGAACCGCTTCGGGACGGAGGGCTTGAGCGCGGCCTCGCACGACAACGTCGTGGCGGCGCCGGTGGAAGAGCTGTGGGCCGAGCGGGACCCGAGCCTGTTCCGCCGCCAGGACATGTCACCGGCTTGACAGGTGACGCGCGGCTTTGCCAATATCGTCACCAGTTGAACCGGTGACGCGCCTTGTGTCCCCGGAAACCTTGAAGGGAAAGCCATGGCTGTCAGCTACACCGGAGTCGTCACCGTCACGGGAGAAGGCCGCAACGGAGGCCGGGTCCAGGCCGACGACGGCCTCCTCGACACCACGCTCGCCATCCCGAAGCAGCTCGGCGGCGCGGGCGGTGCCACCAACCCCGAGCAGTTGCTGGCCGCGGGCTGGGGCTCCTGCTTCCTCGGCGCGGTCAGAAGGGCGGCGGCGGAGCGCAAGATCAGGCTGACGAGCACGGCCATCACGGCGGAGGTGACCCTGCACCACGGCGACGACGGCGAGTTCGGCCTCAGCGCCGTGCTCAACCTGGAGCTCGGAGGCGTGGACCAGCGGACGGCCGACGAGCTCGGCGCCGCGGCCCACCAGATCTGCCCCTACTCCAAGGCGACCCGCGGCAACATCCCGGTCACCATCAACACGAAAGCCGCCTGACGCGCAGGACCCCGCCGAAGCGAAGATCATCGCTCCTTCCGGTGTAAACCTTGGAGCGCGGGCTGCGCGGGCTTGGCCAGGAACGGGGATCGGCCGAGGATGACGATGCCGGTCACCATCGCGACCAAACCGGCCACCTCGCCTGCGATCGCCGCCGGGGTGACCTGCAGGCGTTCGGCGAAGATCGTCACACCCAGCACGATCCCGCAGATCGGCTCCGCGACCGTGGTGGCCGGTAGCGAGATCTGGAGCGGGGCGGCGTCGAACGCGCTCTGATTGAGGAGCAGCCCCACCACGGCGACGCACGGCAAGACGTACAGCTGCCAGGTCGTGAGCATGTTCGGGCCGCTGTCCAGCGTGAGCAGGGAGCCGCGGGTCAGTACGTCCTGCAGGCCGTACAGCACCCCGGCGGCGGCCGCCAGCAGGATCGCCTTGACCTTCAGGGTCCGCCGCAGACCGAAGAGGACCAGCGCCCCCGCGACCACGACCACCGGGAGCGCCGCGAGCCACCGTATGGAGACCGGATCGGGGAGGCGGCCACCCTGGGGCCTTCCGGCGAACAGGAACAGCGCCACTCCTCCGCTCACCAGCAAGGCGCCCAGCTGCAGCGTGCGGCCGAACGGTTCCTGGTAGATGACATGGGCCGCGGTCAGGGCGAACAGCAGGTTCATCGCGAGAAGCGGCTCCACCTGTGACACGTCCGCATACCGGAGCGCGATGGCGCCGAGGATCTGGCCGCACACCATCAGCCCGAGCCCGACCAGCCACAACGGCATGCGCATGAGGTTCAGGAGCAGGCGCGCGTGCAGCATCTCCTCCAGCGGCTCACGGTACGCGGCATGCTGCTGGGCGACGAAGCCGATACCCAGAAGGCACGCCGCCCCCAGAGAGACGATGATGACGATCACCAAGGGTGACGGTCTCCGGTGTCCTGTTCGACAGGAATGAGCACCCCGTTCCGCTTCCCCGGACGCCGACTCTGTAACTGAGTGCACCGGCTGCTCTTATGACCTCTGTATTCGACATGCGGTAGAACTTCTACGCAACGTAGAAGCACGCAATGAGAGGCAGTCGAATGGGCGACAAGCCGCAGGGCACGATCAAGGAGCGGCTCTCCGCGCTGCAGGCTCAGCAGCGGCGACAGGAGAGACGGCGCCGGATCGCCGTGATCGGCGTCTCCGTGACCGGAGTCGGCGCGCTGGCCGCGGCGGTGACGGTGTTCTGGCTAGAGGACCGTGCCCGCACATCCCTGGACGCGGTGCAGACGGTCAACGTGACGCAACGCAACCACACCAGCAAGCCGGTCACGTATCCGCAGGCGCCGCCCGTCGGCGGCGATCACTCCCCGGCCTGGCAGAACTGCGGCGTCTACACCGATCCGATCCGCAACGAGAACGCGGTCCACAGCCAGGAGCACGGAGCGGTCTGGGTGGCCTACCGTCCGGGACTGCCCAAAGAACAGCTCGACATGCTGCTCGACCAGGCCAGGGGACGCGACTTCGTCCTCCTGTCCCCCTACCCGGGCCTGTCGTCCGCGGTCGCGCTCAACTCCTGGGGCAAGCAGCTCAAACTCGACAGCGCCGACGATCCGCGACTGCCGGTGTTCCTGCGTACCAACATCAACGGCTCGGGCACGCCCGAGCCGGGGGCGACCTGCAGCGGCGGGGTCGGGGAGCCGTCTGCATGAGGCTGCCGGCCGTTCTGCGGCGGCGTCGCGTGCTGGTGCCCGCGACCGCCGCGCTGGCGTTCGCGCTGGCCGTCTTGGGCCTCGGGCTGCTCTACCCCCGGCCGCCCGCGGACACCTCGGTGGAGGCGGGGTTCGCCCGTGACATGCAGGCTCATCACGCGCAGGCCGTCCAGATGGCGCTCATCGTCCGGGATCGCACCAGCGATCGCGAGGTCAGGACGCTCGCCTACGACATCGCGACCACTCAACAGCAGCAGATCGGGCAGATGTACGCCTGGCTGGACATGTGGGGCCTGTCCCAGGCCTCGCTGCAGCCGCGGATGGCCTGGATGGGCCAGAGCCACCACAACACGAACAAGGCCATGCCCGGCATGGCCACCGCGGCCCAGATCAAGGAGCTGGAGCAGGCCGACGGCAAGGACGCCGAAGTGCTGTTCCTGCGCCTGATGATCCCGCACCATCAGGGCGGCGTGCAGATGGCCCAAGCGGCCGTTCAGAGCAAGCAGCCCCAGGTCAGCCGCATGGCCGGCGCCATCCTGGCCGCCCAGAAGGCCGAGATCGACCTGATGCGGCGCATGCTGGCGGCGCGCGGCGCCTCCGAGACCTCAGCCTGACCGCACGCGTGGCCCGCGGGCACGGGACGTCAGAGGAGGAACGTGAACAGCGGCGAGCCCGGTGGGATGCGCTCCACCGTGAGCGGGCTGGCCTTCATCCGGGACAGGAGACTGTCGAGGTCGCCGGCCCGCTCGAGTTCGATGCCGACGAGCGCCGGGCCGGTTTCACGGTTGTTCTTCTTGACGTACTCGAAGACGATGATGTCCTCGCCCTCTCCCAGAACCTCGTCCAGGAAGTGGCGCAGGGCGCCAGGGCGCTGCGGGAAGGTCACCAGGAAGTAGTGCCGCAGCCCGATGTGCACAAGAGAGCGCTCCAGCACCTCGTTGTACCGGCTGACGTCGTTGTTGCCGCCCGACACCACGCACACCACCGGCCCTCCGGAGGAGGATGGCAGCAGCTCACGGGCCGCGGCACCCGCGAGAGCTCCGGCGGG
This sequence comes from Nonomuraea sp. NPDC003201, assembly GCF_053590415.1. NCBI lineage: Bacteria > Bacillati > Actinomycetota > Actinomycetes > Streptosporangiales > Streptosporangiaceae > Nonomuraea > Nonomuraea sp. NPDC003201. Next base: position 21,984 of record NZ_JBSFTC010000025.1, on the reverse strand, counting down.
TTCGGCGATGATGCCGTCGGTCTGGTAGAGATCCAGCATCTCGGTGCACACCGCACCCTCATCGACCGCCACGACCTCGTCGACCAGGTCCTTGACCAGGGGGAACGTGACGTCTCCCACCCTCCCGACGGCGGCGCCGTCCACGAAGGTGTCCAATTCGGGCAGAGCGAGAGGCTCGCCGTGGTCGAGGGCGGCGCGCATGCTGGCCGCTCCGGCGGGTTCGGCCCCCACGATGCGGGTGTTGGGTGAGTGCTCGCGCAGCCAGACGGCGATGCCGCTGATCAGGCCGCCTCCACCGACCGGGACGACCACGGTGTGCGGGGCCTCCCCGCACTGCGCCAGGATCTCCAGGCCGACCGTGCCCTGCCCGGCCATCGTTCTGACGTCGTCGAACGGATGCACGTAGATGGCGCCGGTGTGCTCGCTGTCGGCGTGCGCGGCGCTGCTCGCCTCGTCATAGGTGCCGCCGCCGACCACGACCTCCACCCGGTCGCCGCCGAGCGCCGCGATGCGCTCGCGCTTCTGCCGTGGGGTGGTGGACGGGACGTACACCCGGCCGTTGATCCCCAGACGGGCGCAGGCGAACGCGACCCCCTGCCCGTGGTTGCCCGCGCTCGCGCAGACCACGCCGCGCCGCCGTTCCTCATCCGTGAGGGAGGCGATCAGGTTGAACGCCCCGCGCACCTTGTACGAGCGACAGACCTGCGCATCCTCGCGCTTGAGCAGCACCTGGCCACCGAGCAGGTCGGACAGCCGCTGGTTCGGCTCCAGTGCCGTGTGGCGTATGACCGGCTGCAGCCGTTCGGCCGCCTGGCTGATCAGCCCGGCGGTGAGGCGGTCGGTCATACGCGCTCCATGAAGAAAGGTCGTGTCGTGGTGGCCATGGCCGCAGCAGCCGAACGGGCGATCACCGGAAAGGGCGCCCGTCACCGGGCGAGCACACCGGCCACAACGATCCCACCAGGCCATGCTATTCCCGCGGCGCCCGCCGCTCAGCCGCTCACAGCCGAGGGGACCATCCGGCATTGCCCAAGGCGGACCGAATGCCGCCCATGGCAGGATCAGGCGAAGACCTTCCAGTTGTCGGTGAGCCAGGCCAGGTCTGCTTCGCGACGCTCGCGGGTGAGACGCTCCTGTTCGAAAAGGGCTTCTGTCTTGGTCAGCACCAGGGTGTACGGGCGCCCCTGCCGTCGGGTCTCGTGCCGGACGGCCAGCTCTGCGTCATCTATTCGGGCGTGGACATGCCTGCGCTTCTCCTTCGCGAGCGGCCAGTCGAAGGCACGCTGTTCAGAATGCCGGAGGAGCGAGCCGAGCACGTCGCACAGCTCGCACGCGCATCCGGTGGGCAGTTCGATCGACCAGTCATCCGGCGCGCGTTGCGGCTGCGCAGTAACGCCCGGATCCGTTCAGCACAGTTGATGGCCAGCTCGTCGAAACCCGCTCGCTGGGGCCCCGCGGCGCGCAGCGTGGCCAGCACCAGTACATGCGCCCGATCACCGGCCGTCCGCGAGAGCTTGTGGACGTCGTCCAGCACACCCGTCGATCTCAGTTGCGCCGCGGTCGCGATGATCCCGGAGCATGGCGCCCCCAAGGTGGTCAGCCAGGCTTTCTGCCGGGAGGTGAGGGGCCCGTCGAGCGTTGGACTGACCTGGCCCGCGAACCACGCCCACGACAGGTCGAGGATGCGGCGGGCGGTCGTGGTCGACGCGCTCCCCTCGGCCGACAGCGCGGTACACAGCCGTGGGAGATCCGCGAGCCATTCCAGCGGCGCCTGCGCGAGACCGTAGGGTCCGGGGCGCCAGCCCTCGGACCAGTCGCGCAGCAGGTCGGTGATCCAGGTGTCGCCGTAGCGCTCTGCCAGGCCGGCGAGTGCCGGGGCGTGTTCGGGGACCAGCTGCTCCAAGCGGAACGGTCGCAGGAGCATGGCAGCAGTCTGTGCGTCATCCAGTTCTTCGGTGGTTTCCAGCGCCTTGCCGAGGAGTTCGTTCTGGCAGTCTGCACCGGCTGACGTGTGCCAAAACGGCTCCAGCGACCGCGCCGCCTTCCGGGCCTTTGCGACCTCCCCGGCATGGACCATCGTCCTGAGTTCGTCCAGGGCCCAGTCCGGGGATGCCTCGGCGCGGCTGGCGAAGCCCTGGCCACGGGGCCAGATGACCAGTGCCGCCCGCCGGTACCAGCGGTCCAAGGTGTTGCCGTAGTTGCCCATGTAACCCTCTAACCCTCGTACTGCGACGAGTGGGGCGTCAGATAGGTCGTCGAGACCACCTCGGCATCGCTGAGGTCCAGCGAGATGTCCTCGAGCCGTCCTGTTCCGGGCCGATCCAGTGGGCGAGCGTGGTATGGGTCTCGATCAGATCCTGAAGGACGTCCTCATAGTCGCCCTCCCACGCATCCTCGTCCTCGTCGGGATCGTAGGCGTCCCAGGTCTCCTGGATCTCCGCGAGGGCCAGGGTGATCTCGCAATCCGCACGCTCCGCCGCGGCCCGCAGCCGGGCGGCCCGCGCGGCGTCGGAGCCCTTCAACCGGGACCAGCTCAGCCCGCGGGCGGTGTACTCATGGTCGAGGAGGTACGCCAGCCGAGCTGGCCGATCGGCCCAGCCGCCGCCGTAGGGGAGGACGATCGGGGTGGTGAAGTGCGTATGGAGACAGGCCGCGAGATCACCGGTCAGAGGGATCTCGGCCGCTGCGGCGCCGCTGTCGCCTGTCAGGAGCAGGTTTTAGGTGAGAGTGACGCGGTTGCCCGTCTTCACGGGAAGAACCTGGCGGCCGCAGTAGGCGTAGAAGGCGACCAGCGAGACGGCGGCCTTTGATCCCCGGTATTTCGTGGCCTGGCCCAGATGCTCGATGACGAGCTCACCGCCGGTGTGCGCGGACGGCAGCGTCACCACCAAGGTCGCGACCATGGCGTCGTCCTTCTCGGAGTCCTGGTGGGCGACGAAGAACTGCCCGGTCTCGTACAGGAGCATGGAGTGCAGGTCCGGCGTGAGCCGGCTGTGCGGTGGCAGCGCCAGTTCCGCGCGCATCACGTCTAGGACGGCTTCGAACGTGTCCGCCCACTCGATGTGCACCAGTTCCTTGGGAACCTCCCAGGTGTCGCGGACCTCCGTGTCCGTCAAGGTCTGTTCGCCGCGCCCGAACCGCGCAGGCCGGCCGAGCCCCTGTGGTCGGACCGCCTGCTCGTCGGAGACGGGGAACCGCAGAGGGCCGACCCCGTCAACCGCCACCGACAAATCAGTCTTGGAAAGTTTCCGGCATACGTTCGACGCTGTCGGCTTCGCCGGTTCGTCGAGTAATTCGGCCAGTTGTTCGCGGGCCGTACCTGGCGCGGGGCGCTCCTGCCTTCTCCCGAGGGTAGTGCGCGAGGCAGCGCTCCACCCCTGCCGTAGCGAGTGCAGAGGTCAGTGATGTGGGGAGATCGTGAGCGCAACCCGCATCAGTCGGGACAGGGCCGGACGCTGCGCACGGTCGCGGCGTCCCTCGGCAACTTGTCGTAACTGAGCCCAACACGAAGAGCCCGCCCCGCGGGGCGAGCTCTTTATGAGTGATCCTTTTTGCGAGGGGCGATCACCATCGAACGCATATGGCCCACTGCCATCCCCAGCCCAATACATCGCATACGTGTGATTTAAGCATTTTTTTCCTGTGCTGCCCGGCTGAGTGAACGGCTGGGCGTTCGCATATTTTGCGAACCGCAGCGGAGCCGTGGGCTATTCCGAGCGAAGACGCGAGGGCGCGCTCCGCCTCGAGTGGGCCAGTGAGATCGATCTGGCGCAGTACGGCACGGCCTGCATCTGGTTCCGTCCTATCCAGCGATGGCTAGACGTGTGCTGTCTGAGCCTGAAGGCCGCCGACACTGCCGGCCGTCCGCTTGGGATACGGCACAGATTTATCGCACTTACCGGCTCATCACGATGTGCGATGGCCGTACGCTGTCAGAAGATTCTTTGCCCTGGGGAGAGTTGTATCCCCGCTGAGCCGAGGCTGACAACTAAACATAGAAAGGTGTGACGTATGTCCTTCGCCGAGGAGATTATGCCGATCTTCCGCGCCGCTCTGGAGGTGCTGCATGAGGCCGAGGGCCGGATGCCACCCAGCGCAGTGCGCGAAGCGGTTTCCAGGCGGGTTGACATACCCCGTGACCTGCAGCTTCCTGATGCACATGGCGAGATCCGCTGGTGGACCCAGGTAAGTTTCCGCACAGGCGAGGCGGCGTCCCTGGGATGGATCGCCAAAAGGAACGGCTGGTCGATCACCAGCGGCGGAGCCAGGGCGCTGGAAGAATTTCCGGGCGTTGCCATCTATCAGGAGTTGCAACGCCAGTACCGTGAACGGCGGCTCTTCAGAGCAGGTGATTTTCCAGGCGCATTCGAGCAATACCAACGCAACCTCGGCTACGCTCGGCAGCTCGTGCACGGCGGTCGCAATTTGGAAAGGTTGGGCGTCGGCGCCTTCGACGTCACCGACCTCTATCGGGCGGCATGGACTCAGGCGGTCGCGGCCCTCGACCACTGGGTTACTCAAGAGATCATCGATCGGGCAGTGGCACTGGCGCTACGGCCGGGAGCCCCGCGTCCGAACAATTTCAACAAGCTGTCCATGCCGGTCGAGTTGGTGGAGAAAGTACACCGTAACACCGAACCGTTGGAAGACGCGTTCCGTGTCGCGCTGGAACAGTTCTTCGAATTCAAGACCTTTCAGCATCCAGACAAGATCGCGGAGGGCTTCTCCCATGTCAGCAAGGTCAGGCTATGGAAGGCCGTTGCCGACAAACTGACTGATCAGGATCCGAGCAATCCGATTGCGGCCGACGAGATACGCACGCAGCTCGCCGGAATCGCTAGGCGCCGGAACAACATCGCGCACACTGCCGACCACGACCCAAACAGCTTCCGCCGTAAGAAGAGAATCACCGTGCGGGAGGCCGAGCAGACCATCGATGTACTCGAGTCGGTTGCGATCGCGATACTCCAGGCGCTCGGTGACCTGCCGCCGGCCATGGATCACAGTGTCCCCCCAGCCGAGGCCGGCTCCCTGGGGGCTGCTCCAGCCCAGACTGGCGCGAAGCGTAGAGGCGTGATTCGGGGACTGTCGAAATGGACCGAGGAGAGCCTTCTCCACGCCCTCGACGAATACTGCCCTCCTGACGTGGCCGACACGCTCCTCGCCGTTTACCGGCATGCGGAGAGCCACCCAGCCTTCCGAGGCTATTACTTCGGGGAAGGCGCCCATCCCTCAGTCACTGCCTGGTTCAGCACCGGACAGGACGAGGCAGCGATGTGGAGCATCTATACCGGCGTAAGCAAGTCGGTGCTGTCGATCAATTTCGAGTGGATGCGCAACAGGGGTGTGCCGGTGGATCGCCTGGAGCGACTCGCCCAAGCCCTCTCCGTACTTCCTGGCTGGGCGGGTTTGCCAGCGCAACTTGCCACCGCCAACTACGCGAGGAGGCCATCCTCCACACCAATCGCCCTGGCAAGGCCGGACGCCTCCAAGATCGTCCTTCAAGCACTGAACGACCTGCTGGCTGCAGACACGTCGCCCCGAGCATGGATGGTGCGCGGTGGTCGTGATGGGGAGCGTGAGGTGCGAGCGTTGGAAGAGGGATTAATCGTCATCGGCTGGCATGAGGTGGGGGACCTCACCCGCTATTCAACCCGGGACGAACTGGCCGAGGCCCTGCGCAATGCTTTCCCGACGGCCAGTCCCAATGTCATCGCCAACTGGAGGGGACAGCTCTGGAGATTCGCCAACGAGATCCAACTCGGAGACCTGGTGGTCATGCCACTCGGATCACACCCCGGGCACATCGCCATCGGGGAGGTCACCGGGCCCTACGAACACCTTCCGCACGAGCACGTCGACTTCCAGCAGGTGCGGAAGGTCAATTGGCTCCGTCTGGATGTACCCCGCGAAGCGGTCAAGGGCGACCTGCGGGCCAGCTTGGGCTCGATGCTCACCATATGCAGACTGGCTCAAAATGAGGCCGCACGCCGGATCGCCATGATGGCGGCGACCGGAACCGACCCCGGTATGACGGAGGAGGACGTCATCAGCGGGGACGAGTTGCCAGAAGAGGCGGCCTTGGAGCCTGATGGCGATCCGCAGCCGCCCGGTGGCGGATGACAGGGGAGCCGTCACTTCGGCAGTACGAGCTCTTAACCCTTACCGGGACGGCAGGTTGATTGACGGTTCCTGTTCGCTCCAGCCCTCGAAACCTTCTGAACCTCGGCAAGGGCGCCGCTGGAGGCGCCTACGGCTGCAGAGGGCGTTCTGGCAACCCGGATATAAGTGCCGGTCGTTATCGTTGCGTGGGCATCGAGGCCATGAAGGTACGGGCGAGGCGGTCGATCTCGTCGTCCCTGGATGCCTCGTCGACGCGCTGATCTCGGTCGATCCGGCCGCGCTCGGCTTTCAGCCGGCTCTCCTCCTTGCGGAGCCTGATCTCGTAATCGCCGGTCGTCTGCCGGGTGGTGAAGTTCAGTTCGGCCTCGTGACAGGCTGAGCCCGCGCGCAACTCCTGCGTGAGCAGGCGGTCGTACTCGGTCTTGCCGTTCAGCATCTTCGAGATGATCGGCATGCAGTCGAGCAGGACGAAGATGATGCGCAACAACCAGTGGGCGAAGTTGACCATGCCGCTCTGGCTGGCGACCGTGCCCAGAGCCTCCCATCGGTCCAGCAGTCCGATGTCGCTGTAGGCCCGCTCCTGCTCCTGGACGTGCTCGGCCTTCTTCTTGCTGAGAGTTGCCGTGCGGTCCGCTTCGGCGCTGGCGAGATTGGCCGTGAGGGAGTCGATCTCGCCCTTTAGCCTCGCCACCCGCGCCTGCTGTTGGGGGATGTCATGGTTGGCGAGGAAGGTGTTGAGTTCGTTCTTTCGGGCCTTGCACTCGGGTCCGTTGCCCGGCACACCCGTGGTCCGGTTCGGGACCTTGACGCCATAACACTCCCGGTCGCGGCGTCCCTCCAGCGTCCCAAGCTGTTCTTTGTCCGCTGCCAGCCGATCTTCCTCGGCCTTGAGGACGCTTCGCCTCTGTGCGATGTTGCCATCGATGGTGAGTGCCTCGTTGCCCCCGTCGAGGAGATAGCCGGTGCAGTCGATGCCCGTGGGTGCCGACCCTCTCAGGGGGTTGCATTGCTCGTACCGGCTCTCCGCCAGACCGATTGCCTGAACACGCTCCACCATGATCTGCCGGTCGAGTCGCTCCTGGAAGATCTTGAGAGTCAGAGGCTCGGCGATGAAGACGCCGATGACGACAGCGAGGGCGAGCCGGATCAGCACGTTGCCCCAACGGGACCAGCCGTCATTGTCGCCGTGAAGGCTGGTGATCAGGAATCGGTCGACGTTGGCGATGATCAGCCCCCACAGCACCGCCACCGGCACCAGATACAGCGGGGACGTCTGCGAGAGCAGTGTCAGCGCGCCCAGCATGGAGGTGCCCGCGATGAGCGCGGTGCTGACCACGACTCCGCCGAGGCTGGTGTAGCGGGAACGTTCCTGCGGGACACTTGCAAGGATCTTCTCGTCGACTCCGGTGAACCGGCGCAGGAACGCACCGGGAGTGAGCTGTCCCCGGCGCCGGGGGTGCCGTCCCTGCTGCTCGGCCGTCTTGGGTCCGTGGAGGATGTCAACCACGGACGTCCTCCTCCATGAAGAAATCGTCGTCGGTCTCGCCCGCTGTCACCTCGGCACGGGCCTCGTAAGCGGGTCTTTCGAGCTCCTTCACCTCCGCTTCAGGCTCGACGTCGTCGAAGGTGGCAAGCAGTTCCTTGCCGGTTGTCTCGTTGAACAGGCCCTGGGCAATCGCCGTCTGGACGACCTCGGCCCTGGCGCGGGCCTGGAGGACTTGCAACTCGTGCTCCTGCTGGATCCCGCGCTGGATTGCGCTGTATTCCCGGTCACCCAGCTCGGCGTAACGGTCAGCGGCCTGTTGGTCGTTGAGACCACGAGTGGTGAAATACAGGCCGTCGGCGGCGCCAGGACCACTGTTCAGGAAGTCTTTGACCTTCGTGGCCTCGGTGATCTGCTGATCTCGGTCGAGGGCGGCCTCCTGCCGAGTGAATTCGTTGGCGCTGTGGTCCTTGGCGTGCAGGTAATCCTGCTCATCGAGTTCGAAGTCACGGTCGAGCTTGCGTTTGGCGTCGCGGAGGCCATGTTCGCCCTGGATGTTGTGCAGGCCGGTTTCGTAGCGCCGCCGCCCCTGGGCGATCTCGTCGGGGGCGTACACGTCGAGGCCGGCGAACTCGGCCGACATACCGGGCAGTACGCACGGCACCAGGGTCGTGTAAGCCTTCACCTGGGCATGCACGACCGTCCACAACTCGTGGGCCTCGTGCAACCCATGGCTTCGCCCGAGTTCGAAGAGCTTGTGGTAGGCCCGGATGTAGGTGACCAGATGCTCAGTGACGTCGGTCAGGCCGGCGCGCACCACCTCGATAGGTTCGTCGACCGTGCAGCGGAACTGCACCGCGACCGTGAAGTCGTGGGCGCCGGAGGAGTTGATCGACACGTGGATTGTCACCGGGTGGTCCTTGGCCATATCCACGACGCTGACGCTGTCGCCGTGCAGCACGTGCGGTTCGTCGCCGCGCAGTCGCCGGTCGCCCAGCACGAACGTGCCGTCGTACTCGAAGACGAGCCGCTGGTGGGGGAGCTGGCGGGGCAGGCTGGAGATCGGGCGCCGGGGTTTGCTCAGGAACCCTTGCTTGGCGACAGGATCAAGGGGGATCTGGCTGATCACGGGGTAGCTCATGGACGCTTTCCAATGGTGTCGAGGGACAGTAGAGCCGGGTTCAAGAAGATCCGGAGCAGTGACAGGAGAAGCTCCAGCCGGTTCTCGTCGGCGTTGCGGGAGATGGCGTAACGCCGCAGGTCATGGGCCAGCAGCGGCCGCTCCTTCGCAGGGAGCGCCTCCACGAGCGCTGCGAACAGGGCACGGACACAGTCGCGGTCATCGTCGTCGCGCTCGTCGAAGGCGCAGACGGCGTCGTACAGGGCGGCCAGTGCGTCCTTGCGGTGAGGGCGCGTGACCAGAACCGCGGACCAAAGTATGGCGAGGGGAGCAGCTGATTCAGGGCACCTGCGCAGGTGAGCGGTGACTGTGGGCATTCTGACGCCGTCTGCGCGAGCCGACAAGATACTCAAGATCGCCCGAATCAGCGGGTCGATCGCACGGCCGATCCGCCGGTCGTTGCTGATCTGACGCGCAAACCGGTCGAGCATCGGGAGGGCATTGCCGGTGGCCTCGGTCAGCGCTGTGAAGAGACGGGCCAGCGCAATTTCCGCATGCCGGACAGGCTTCTCGCTGTCTCTGATCTGCAGCCAAAGCATCCGGGCCGCCTCCAGCGGGAACCGGATGCCCAGCTCGCCGGACCAGGCAAGGGTGGCGGTGAATCTGGGTCTGGCGGCGGATGCCCTCGTCCACGAGGCGACCGTACGCAGAACCTCCGGACGGGTCGTCTCGTCCAGGCACAACCATGAGATGGCCATCGCGGCGGTGGCCTGGCTGCGCATGACGCCGCTTCCGCGGGCCCATGGGGTGAGAAAGGTGCTTTCGACGTACGAGTAGTCCGCGACGGAGGCCAGAATCGCCACCCCCCTGGCGATCCCTGCCTGTGCGCTTGGATTGTCGCGTAGAGTGGCGCACTCATGTAGCCATTCGGTGACCGGGTCCCACAACCGCATGCCGTGCCGCTGGTACAGCTCCCGCATCACATGTGTTCGGTGGCCATCGACCCTGAACTCCAGCCTGCGCCCCGGCGACAGACTGAAGAGCGAGCCCTCTGCCACCCGGAGAAGGCGGCGGCTCGGCATTGGATCATCCGCCGAGATGGCATCCGCTTTCTCCACCTCGATGCCGGCGATGGACTCCAGCCGGGCGAGCAGCGACTCGAAGCCGCTTTCCGGGAGGCCGGCGGTGAAGGCCATGGCGGCCATCTCGAGGAGCTCACCTCGAGTACGCGGGCTGTCGAACCAGGCGACCACGTCGCGCCGCCCGGCGGACTCCAGCTTGCCGAGCGCATTGTCCAGCGGAACCCCTGCGGCCAGATCACGCGCCAGTGTCACCACGTCGGTCATGGCATGGTCGGCGGTGATTCGAGTGGCGGCCTCGTCAGCGACGTCGGGCGCCACCTGGTGAGCCCGCAGGACGTCGCGGGCCGGCGGCGGTAGCCAGGAGATCTGGTCTTCTTCGGGGAGCGAAGTGGCCGTTCCCGTGATCACCAGGTGTGCCCCAGCATCGCGCACGCGGCGCCTGATCTCCCGTACGTGAAAGTCGGCGATGCTCCCGTCAGCGTCGTCCTTGGGCCAGTCGCACAGCAAATAGCCGTGAGCCTTCCGGTATTCGCGGGCGGCCAGCTTCTCCAGCGTGTGGGCCGGGCTGAGTTCCACCACCACCTCGTGCCGCCCCCCGACGAAGTCGTGAAGCAGATTGAGCGCCGCCGTCCGGCGGCCAGTGCCGGCATTGCCGATCAAGGCCACCATGTTGCAGCTCCCCAACTGTTCGGCGGCGGCCTCGTAGCTGGCGTGGCGCACGTAGCAGGTGCGGGCCTCCGCCATCTCGTGCGGGGATACGGGTCCGGACGTGCGGCGAGACTTGGGGCGGGAACCCGAGATGCCGAAAGAGGCTCCCCCGATGTTGCCGTGGATGTGGTTGATGACGGTCTGGACCTGGGAGACCTGCGCGAAACTTCTGTCCGTCGCCTCGGCCTGATCAGTCAAATCGACCGGCGTGGCTTCCTCGCCGATCAGGACTCCCTCGGCCGGCGAGTCAGTTTCGGATGCCAAAGTTGATCTCCTCGCCGGAAATGGGGGCGGTGATCAGGTTGACGGTCATCTGCTCGGAGTTGAACTGCTGCGCGAACTGCTCCGCGGCGGCGTCGACACGCACCAGCTTCTCCAGGGACTCCAGCAGATCGTCGCGCGACTCCGGGTCGGCCGGTCGGCCCTGCTTGGACCGGAACTCCTTGATCTTCGCGAGCAGTTTCCGGGCGCCACCGAGCCCGGTCTCGGTGCCGTAGGCGCCGAGACGTTCGAGGGCGCCACCAGCGATCAGCGCCCACAGGGTGTCGGCGACCTCAGGCAGGTTGTCCATTTCGAGAGTTCCTTTCTGATCCAGGTCTTCAGAGGGAATCCACATCCAGGCGATCTCGGTGCGTTCCTTGGTCGGCACTTCCAGCCGGGTGAAGGACTCTGGTCGGTAGGAGGTGTGGAGCTGTCGGACGACGTCCTCATAGAGCCGATCGGTGAGGATCAGCACCAGGTCGGCGCGTGGGTTCACCTTCAGGGCGGTACGGGCGGCCCTCGCGTCGAGCAGTCGGCAGGTGGTCACCACGACCTGGCCGACGAAGCCCATCGCGCCACGTTTCACGACCCCATGGCCGATAGAGATGCGTATCCGCAGGCGGGCGTCGTCCCGACGTTCGCGGTTGTGGTCGTGGAGCGCCTTGCGCACGCGGCGGACCAGGTCGTCAATGACGCGGAGCTCGGGCTCCCCTTCGGGGAGGACGATGACCTCACCGTCGCCGGCCTCCTGGCGTGTCCAGGTCTCGCGGCGCAGGCCGGCCTCTCGTGCGCCGCGGTCCATGACCTGGGCCAGACCCGACTGGATCGAGTCGTGCCGTAGGTCGTCGCCGCGGCCGTATCCCTCCGCATCGACCGCCACGACCAAGCGGCGGCTGAAATCAGAATCAAGCATTACGTCACCTTGTGGTTGCGAAAGATCGACCAGAGTGGTCGGGGAGATCGACGGGGATAGAGTCTGGCGAAGATCGCATCGCCTCAAGACGTACCAGTACGCTTTACCGGAAATTGGTCAGACCGGTCGGGTCGATGACGATCTTCCGGCGATGACTGGGGTCGATCAGTTCAAGATCCTTGAAACGTCGGATGGCTTTGAAGACGGCGTCTTTTCTCGCCCCGACAAGGTTGGCGATCTCCTCATGAGTGAGATCGACTCCGAGGTCCCGTTTTCCGTCGACCCTGTCGACTCCATGCCGACCGGAGATCTCCACGAGCACGTTCGCGACCCGTACAGGCACGCTGAACTGGGCGAAGTCAGTTCTTCTCCGGTTGGCCCAGTCGAGCCGGTCTGCGATCATTCTGGCCAGTGCGTTCCATGCCGCCGGGTGGCGATCGAGGAAGTCGGTGAATGCCTGTGCGCGGATGACGTGTACCAACATCGGACTGCACGTGGTCACCATGGCCGATCTCGGCTGTCTGCGCAGAGCCGCGAGTTCGCCCACCACGTCGCCGCTGACGCGGATGCCCAGCATGGCCGCCCCGCCCGATTCCAGGTAGGCCATCACCTTCACGCACGCTGTGAGCCGCTGACCTGGAATGGACCTCAGTAGATAGACCTCGGACGTCTCTCGATCTCCTTGATATATGAGTGGTTCGCCGGCCTTTCGCGGGGACGACGGCGCGAGAGCCAGAAGTTCCGTCTGGTCCTCCGGGCTGAGTCTGTCCATAAAGGTGCTAATAGGCCATCTAGCAGGGAGATGATCATCTATCACGGGTTATGTGCCTTGGAGTCATTGATGTAAGGCTTATAAAAGCTACACCCTGAAATGTCCGGGAGCCACCTGTGAATAGTCCCCGGAGTGCAGGTTTGAGTCATTTTGTCCGTCTGTTCCCGAAAAAGGGTAGAGTCTCGAGAAGGTGGAACAATATTCCTGTGATTGACATGAAATCACTGGAATGTCGGCGCCTTTATGCGACTTATGTCCTCTTAGGGTTGCTCATCGGAGGTTTCCGGGGCATCCCATGCATATCCGGTTTAGTCTTCAGCTGGACAAGCTGTCGGCATAGGTTCTCGTTGTTCAGGGATCACCCGATGTTGCACGAGCCGTCGTCGCTCCACCCGCGATAGGGAAGTCCGCAGATAGAGCAGGCTGATGCGGGTCTCAAGCTCCGGCGGCCAGTCGCGCTGGTTCCGGACCGTGATCATCCTGTTGGGGAGGTGTGCGCTCCAGGACCTCAGGCAAGAACTGAGAGCCTGAAGACAGGTCTGGCCGACGTCGCTGGCAGCGTCAGCCAGACGGGCGTCGAGAGAAAGCGCTCACCAGAGGGCACGTTCTGGGAGTGCGCCCTCTTGCGACGGATGATGTGATCGGGAGCACCGTCGGCGACGTTTTGACCGTTCTGGGCGTTGACGACCCACAACAAGTGCATATCGACGTCTACATGTCACCGATCCGCTGGACGAGTCGCTACGGACCGCAGATATAGTTCACCTCAGATCCTTTCTCCTGAGTCGCGTCGAGACCGACCCCCGCAGTGCGCGGGCGTGGAGAGGGGACATCGGCCTGGCTGGGTCCGAGAGGTTGCAGCTCTCGGGCGACCCGCCGGGCCGTCCCCCTTTATGGGACATGCCTCACTTCGTGACCAAAGCTCACCTCTTGGTCATTCAGTAGATCTCGGGCTAGCTTACACCGCTTGGCGCCCCCTCGGATGCGCGTCAACTTCCGCACACGCAACCACCGCTGGATGTCGGGTTGCGCCGAATAATCCTCTAGGTGACCACCTGGACGCCCAGCTTCATGTGCACATTTCTGCACGTGGAAGGGGCATATTCAATGGTTTTCGTCAAGAACTTGGGTGGGCGTGTCGTCTCGGTGTCTGAGGGCTGGCGTGTGGGTCGGCGCCCAGCTGGCGAGCACCTGCGGGATGAGCCCCATGATGATCAATTGCGTATCAAGATGTGCGGTGACTAGGGTGCAGTTGCGCACGACGACAGAGATGTGGGAGTCGATCAGTGAGTTCCAGTAGCACTAGCGAAGAGACTTCCTTCTCCTCATGGCTGACTCAAATGGCACGAGCCATGGGCTATCCAACCGACGCGTCCCTGGCGGAAGCGCTTGAGATCAGCCCTTCCACGATCTTGAGATGGAGGCGGGGCAGCCGGCCCTCGGTAGAACATCTGGCGAAGTTGAGCAGCATCCTTGGTGTGCGCCTGGAAGGGCTCCTGGCCTTGGCCGGGCACGTGAGCCCTGGTGTCTTTGATGCCAATGCGGACCTGCCGGAGCCGCCCTCCCCCATCACTGAGACAGTCCGTCGCATCACTGACTCACCTCTGAGTGACGCGTCCAAGGACGCGCTTATCAAGTACTGGAATGAACGCCTCGCCGAAGAGCGGGCCCTGGTATATGAGTTGATCCGGATACTGGACGGCGCCGAACGAGGCGCAGTCGACGTGGTTGATGACCTTGCGACGATTCTCCGCCTGGCCTCTCAACCAGAGCTCTCCTCCCACCTGGTGGAGCTGCTCAAGCGCGTCACGGGAATCCTCCACAGATCCAAGCCGAGGAGCCGCCAGCGCCGCGCCGTTAGGAACGAGGTTCGGTTCGTGCTCCGGCCCACGGTGGCGGGCCGCGTTCGATTTGAAGTCATCAACCCCGATGGGAGCGTTGTCGCGTCCGGTGATGAGTTCGATACCTCAGAAGATGCGGTTCGACAACTTGAACGCCATCTCGGCGTCGAACTTGACGATGTTCAACTGCTCGGCGAGTCCTAGGGCCCAGGCGCTCACGCGGGGGACCGGCAAGCATCAGCCTGGGAGGGCCACGCCCCTTTTGCAGGGGCTGGGATGCTCATACGTGGACGTTAGATCACGAGCCGTCACGCGCCGTAAGCGGCGCGGCTGTGCCGGCGCCTGCAGGATGACCCTCACCCCTTGGACGATGACGAGTACGAGGCTGCGGTCACATCGCTCGGATGTGAGGCTGTCGTGGAGCTTGTCGTCCTCATTGGGTACTACCGCGCCCCCGCACAGCTGATGGACGTGTTCGCGATCGGTGCGCCGTCTTCCCGATAGGTATCCACCGGCGACCGAGCCTGACGCCGAAGTGATCGTCAGTGGTGCAGCAGTTCATCGTGCTCGAAAGCGGAGCACGGATCTCGGTGTCGAGCCACTCTTTCATGTCCGGGGGCCTCGAACTGCATGCTGTGGCTGTCCCGCAAACGGGCCTCCAGCGAGATCAACGACCCCTATGACCGCCTGCTGCTTCTCGAGATTCTCAGCGGTCTGGCGCAGTAGCTCGATCAGCTGTGCAGGTGCTTCGGTGGGCAGGCCGTCGAACGCTGCCTCATTGAGGATGCACGCGAGCGCTTCCACCTACGGAAGGAGCGCTTCAGCCTGAGGGGTGAGTCGAATGATCGCCCGTCGATGGTCAGTCTCGTCCTGGACGCGGACGATCAATCCGTCGAGCTCCATGCGGCGGAGCGTAAGCGCCATCATCGGCTGCCGGATCGCCAATGCTTTCGCGAGCTCACCCTGTGTGGTGCCTCCGAGCGCCATACGGCGCTCGAACACTCGCGCGCACCAGTTGATCACGAATCCGGCAGAGTCGAACGGTTGAAGTCCATGGCCTCTTCTCGACTGGGGCCGCTTGCGTTCATGCCACCCGCTCGCCGCTCGTACAGGTCACGGTATACCTGACGACGGGCACCCGCTCTCCGGCTAAGTCTGCGTTCGACCATGGCAGAGAGCCCGGTTGGGCCGCAGAGGTACCACGCTGTTCCACCAGGTTGGCTCTTGATGAGGCGGTCGACGGCGTCACCGTCGAGTTTCCGCTCACTGCGCTGAATGCCGGTGTGAACGTCAGCCACAAGCGGCCCCGACGGTTGCCATGTCGCCGAGGCCGCCCTCTTGCCGCCGGCCTTGGCTTACGTCTGATGCGGCGCGCTTGTCCCCCGTGCGAGCTACCGGCGAATGTCCCCCAGGTGGTGACGATTCCGGGGCTGTCGATTCCATAGCGTTACGTCATGGCCGCAGCAATTCGGTCATTTCTCTGACTGGAGGACATCATGCTCCGCAAGTTCAAGGCATCCGCTGTGGCCGTACTGTGCTGCACCGTGGTCGGTGTGGGACTCGCCGGTACCGGGAGCGCCGCGGCGGCGGACTGGGACCCTTTCGCCTCCACCAAGGCGGAGGACTGGGACCCCTTCGCCTCCACGCCGCGGAAGGCTGATCCGTTCTCCGGCACCAAGAAGATCGAGGTTGGCGGCCGGTCGGTGAACGTGTCCTGCTCAGGCGACCCGGCGGAGGGCAAGCCGGTCGTCGTCCTGCTGCACGGCGGGGGTGACGCTCTGGACAAGATGGCTGCCCTGCAGAAAACGCTGAGCGCGAAGAACCGGGTGTGCTCCTACGACCGGCTGGGCGCGGGCGGCAGCGACCAGCCGGATGGGCCGCAGGACTTCGCGAGCACCGGCAAGGTCCTGACCGGGGTGCTCGACCGCATCGCCGGTGACAACCCGGTCGTCCTGGCCGGGCACTCGCTGGGTGGGCTGATCGCTGCCCGGTACGCCCCCGCGCACCGGGACAGGGTCAAGGGCCTGGTCCTGATGGACGCCACACCCTCGACCATGGTCGCCGACATCTCCAGGACGATCCCCGCCTCCGCGAAGGGCCCGGCGGCCGAGGTGCGCGCACAGAACCTCGCGATATTCCGGGGAAAGAACCCGGAGAAGCTCGTCATCACCGACGGCAAGGTCCGTTCCGCCGGGAACATCCCGGTCAAGGTGATCCAGCACGGCAAGCAGTACCTGGCGGCCATCCCCACGTACGGGCCGAGCCTGGAGCGGGCGTGGACCGCGGGCCAGCGCAAGTGGCTCGGCCTGTCCCGCCGGAGCAAGCTGAGCACCGCCAAGAACAGCGGGCACTACATCTACCTCGACCAGCCCGAGCTCGCCGTCAAGGCCATCGAGCACGTCACCTCGCGGGCCGCGCGCTGAGCGACCGGCGGAGTAACCGGCCGAACGCCTGCTCAACCTTCATCCACGCGGCCCCGACGCCTCACCATGGCGCCGGGGCCATGGCAGTTCAGTTTGGCGTAACGTTTTTTGACAAATTCTCCTGTCGCACGTTCTGCCGGAATAGAAGGTGATCTTCGCCGGGTATTGACAGCCGCCGCATCGTTGATGACACTTTGGTCGAAACACAGCGGAAACCCGCATGTTATAGCGGAGCGCTCGCCGGTGACTGACCTGCGGCGCACGTCAGAGTGCGTAGAGCCATGCCGACGGTCCCACACCAAGGTACCGCGCAATAGCCCGTTGATACAGAAGCGTGTGTGGATAATCATGTTAGCGCTAACAAACAATCTAATGTTAACGCTAACAATTCTCCAATAGTCACCGCCGGGCACTGCGCTGCCTCGCCGCACACGAAAGGCACACAATGGGTTTCTGGTCTCTGCGCCACTGGCGGCGAACGGCCCTCGCCGTCGCCTCCTTCGCGGCGCTCGTCGTCACCGCGCTGGTCGCCGTGCCAGGCACGGCACAGGCCGCCGGCACGTTGTCCTGCGACATCTACGCGAGCGGCGGCACACCGTGCGTCGCCGCTCACAGCACCACCCGTGCGCTCTTCGGCTCCTACAACGGGGCGCTCTACCAGGTGCGGCGCTGGTCCGACGGTGCGACGACCAACATCGGCGTGCTCAGCGCCGGCGGTTACGCGAACGCCGCGACCCAGGACTCCTTCTGCTCGGGCACGTACTGCACGATCGTTCGCATCTACGACCAGACCTCGCGCCACAACGACCTCACGATCGCTCCCGGCGGCGGCGCCAATCCCACAGCCGACCAAGGCGCGAACGCGGCGGCTCTGCCCGTGACGGCAGGTGGCCACAAGGTCTACGGCGTCTACATCTCCGCGGGCAACGGCTACCGCAACAACGCGACGAACGGCGTCGCCACCGGCAGCCAGCCCGAGGGCATGTACATGGTGACCGAGGGCACTCACGTCAACAACCGGTGCTGCTTCGACTACGGCAACGCCGAGACCAACAACATGGACACCGGCAACGGCGACATGGACGCGATCTACTTCGGCACGCTCTGCTGGTTCTCACCGTGCGCGGGCGGACCGCGCGTCGCGGCGGACCTCGAGAACGGGTTGTTCGCCGGCGGCAACGGCTCCTGGACCGCGAACACCGGCCGCAACTCCGCCTTCGTGACGGCGATGCTGAAGAACAACGGCACCTCGACGTACGCCATCAAGGACGGCAACGCGCAGTCCGGCAGCCTGGCGACGCGGTACAACGGAGCGCTGCCGACCCAGGCGGGCTACAACCCGATGACCAAGCAAGGCGCGATCATCCTCGGCATCGGCGGCGACAACAGCAACGGCTCCGTCGGATCGTTCTTCGAAGGCGTGATGACCAGCGGCTATCCGAGCGACGCCACGGAGAACGCCGTACAGGCCAACGTCGTCTCCGTCGGCTACAGCAAGAGCGTCACCTTCCCCGTGAACGGAGCCACCTACCGGCTCACGAACCTCACAAGCGGCAAGGTGCTCGACGCGGTCAACTGCGGCACGGCCAACGGCACGCAGATCGACCAGTGGCAGGCGCTCGGCAACACCTGCCAGCAGTGGCGCTTCAACAGCGTCGGCGCGAACAAGTGGACGATCACCAACGTCAACGCCGGCAAGGTGCTCGACGCGGTCAACTGCGGGCTGGCCCTCGGCA
Organism: Nonomuraea sp. NPDC003201; assembly: GCF_053590415.1. Classification (NCBI taxonomy): domain Bacteria; kingdom Bacillati; phylum Actinomycetota; class Actinomycetes; order Streptosporangiales; family Streptosporangiaceae; genus Nonomuraea; species Nonomuraea sp. NPDC003201. The sequence continues at coordinate 3,522 of NZ_JBSFTC010000025.1, read as the reverse complement.
CGGCCGTCAACCTGTGGGAGCCGCTCGGCAACACGTGCCAGCAGTGGGCGGTCATCCCCGCGGGCAACGGCCGATATGAGCTGGTGGTCGAGAACAGCGGCATGGTGCTCGACGACCAGAACTGCGGCACGGCGAACGGCACGCCGGCCCGCCTGTGGATGTGGCTCAACAACACCTGCCAGCTCTGGTCGATCGCACCGTAGGCACCGGCTGGGCGCACTCGGGGGAGTGCGTTCCACCGAACGGCATGAGCGTGGGACCGCCGGACACGACGGTCCCACGGCCGCCTTGGGCGCGTCAGCCGGAGCGGACGGCGCGGTTCAGCAGGACCATGAGCTGCCGCAGTTCGTCGCGGTTCAGCACCGCCAGCGGGGTCTTCTCCAGCGCCGTCCGGACCAGTTCGTCGCGAACCTCGCGGCCCTTGGCGGTCAGGACCAGGACACGAGAGCGGCGGTCGGCCGGGTCCACGGCGCGCTCCACCAGCCCCCGATCGACGAGCTGGTTGGTGATGAAGGTCAGGTTGGGAGCGTTGCAGTACAGGCGCTCGGTCATCACCTTCATCGAGGGTGGCGGTTCGTCCGGGTCGATGGCCCAAAGCGCCTGGAACGTCGCCGGTGTCAGGGCGTGCTTGGCCAGCGCCTGCCCGATCAGGTCGTTGGTCCGCATCCAGATGTCGTGGGTCGCGGCGACCACCGCGGTGAGCTCGGGCGTGGTCATGCCGCCATCCTACCGGTGTTTCGAGTCTCGAAGGATCGTGCTAGCGTCAATGCTTCGAGACTTGAAGCAATGGAGGTCTTTGTGAGCGACGACTATCGCGGCGTCACCGCGCTCGTCACGGGCGCGTCCAAGGGGCTGGGGCGGGCGTACGCGCTGGAGCTGACGCGCCGGGGAGCGCGGGTGATCCTGCTGGCCCGTTCGGACGGGAGCCTGCGGGAGCTCGCCGCACACATTCGGGAGCAGCACGGCAGGTCGGACACCGAGGTCATCACCGGTGACCTCGCCGCTCCGGATGGTCCGGAGCGGATCCTGCGGGAGCTGCGTGACCGCGGCCTGACCGTCGATCTGCTGCTCAACAATGCGGGCGCCGGCAGCGCGGGCCCGTTCCTCAGCCGCCCGCTCGAGCCGCAACTGCGCTCCGTCGGGCTCAACGTCGTCGGCCTGATCGCGCTGACCCACGGGATCGGGGCCGAGCTGGTCGCCCGCGGCTCCGGCGGCATCATCAACGTCTCGTCCACCGCGGCCTTCCAGCCCATGCCTTACCAGGCCAGCTACGCCGCGACCAAGGCTTTCGTGCTCTCCTTCACCGAGGCGCTGGCCGAGGAACTGCGCGGCACCGGCGTCCACGTCATTGCCGCGCACCCCGGCGCGATCGCGACCGGCTTCTTCGACGGCACCTCGGCCACGATCAACTCCCGGGTCGCCGACACGCCGGCCACAGTCGCGGCCCGTACGCTGGACGACTACGCCCGGCGGCGCGCGGTGTCCTACCCGGGCCGGGCCATGAACCGCGCCCTGACCTGGCCCGCGCGCCTGCTGCCGCGTACGGTCGTCGCGCGGATCGCCGGCGAGTTCAACCGCCGGCTGCGCATGCACGAAGTCGTCGACCTCGCCTAGCGCTCCAGAGACACATCGCGATCATGGTTTGGACCTGCGCGAAGCGGGTGGCGTGCGCTTGCTCGAGAAGCTGCCGAGAGTCGGGGAGTCTCGAGGAAGGTCTCGTCCCCGGCTTCCCAACGGCGTACACACTCGACCATGGCGTCGATCTCGCCGGGGGTGAGGACACGCTGCTTGCCGGCGGATGTCGAGCAGGGCCGATGCGACGCGTTGGAAACGGCGGATCTCGGGGGCTCTGCAGGTCGCTACTGGCACCGAAAATGCGAAGCGGGAGAAGTCATCACTTCTCCCGCTTCGATATTGAAGTGTCCGAGGGGGGACTTGAACCGTTCGCCTATCTCCTGAGTAGCTCCGACGCTCCGTGGCTGGACATCTCGTGCCCGGAATAGGCGTGCAGGAGGCTGCGCCCGGACCCAACTCAACGAGATCGGGTCTTACTGCGCGGCACACGCCCGTACCGGTGAAGTCCAGCAACTGCCCATTCGGGATCTTCAGCAGCCGATCGCGCTGCGCCCAGGACAGCGGCAGTACGGCGGCCAGGGCTCGGTGACTCCAACACCGAACCCCGGCCTGTGACCCAGCAACCTGATCAACCCAGGAGCCAGGCCATGCGCCACCCTTCCACACAACCAATTGCCGGGGAAGCAATGTCCGCTGAAGCGGCCCCGCTCAAGCGCACCCGGCGTTTCTTCATCAACCTCTTCCAGCCCGATCGCGAGGACACCGCGCCGATCGCCGCAAGCCCACCCAACGTCGGCACAGGCAGACTTGGAGACCGGGTCATCCTCGGCTTCGCGGTGGCCGTCCTGCTGGCAGTCGCCGGCGCGGCGGCCTATGTCTCGTACCACCACTTCTACGGCCTCGCCATCGCTCTCGGCGAGCGGCACGACATGGCCATCCTGTATCCGGCGATGTCCGATGGCGTGATCGTCATGGCTTCGCTGGTGATGGTCTACTGCTCCCGCCGTCGGCTTCGTGTGCCAGTCCTGGCATGGGTCGCGCTCGCCCTGGGAGGCGCCGTGACCCTGGCGGCCAACGTGGCGCACGGCTGGTCCGGCGGACTTGGATCGCGCCTGGTCAGCGCGCTTGCGCCGGTGGCGTTCGCAGGCGCGTACGAGCTCCTCATGTGGATCGTCCGCAACACTCGGCGACCGTCGGTCGAGTCCCCAGCGGACGAGCATGTGTGCCAGCCCGTCGAGACCGTCGTCGAGGTGGAACGCGTGGTGCCAGTCCTGCCCACCGACCGGTACGAGGCGGCACGGCTTGCCTACATCGACAGCCTCAGCGAGGGCCAGCAGCGCCTCGGCCGACGCCCGCTCATGAACCGGTGGGGACTGGAGCAGCGCGAGGCCGAGGAGATCATCGCCGAGGTAGAGAAAGACCGGGCACAGGTAGCCGAGACGAAAGGGGCTGAGGCGCCGGAAGCAGAGGCCGCCGTACCACCGCCGGACGACATGCGGACAAACGAGGTAGAGGCGGCGTGAAGGACATCCTGATTCACACAATTTGCGCGTGTCTGTTTCTCCTCTGCGCTATTCGCGAGGCGACTCCGAACGCTCAGAGCCCCAGGCAGATGTGGGCGGCCATCCGCCGCGCTGGCGGTGCTCGGACCGTCTTCACAATGGCTCGCCTCGCCGTCGTGGTCGTGCTGCTCATCCTCGTTGAGCTGTGCCACCTCGCCGGCCATTGCCTGAAGGCGGTGCGGATGACCGTCGAGGCGCTCGCCGTGCACGCCGAGATCCTCGGATCCCTGGTTACTCGGACGGAGGTGAACGCGTGACTGTCACAGACGAGATGCACGACGGCGTAGTGGTCGCCTTCCAGGATGAGATCTCGCCGCTCACCCACGAGAACGCCCCCGCGCCCGCCTCGGAGAAGCCGACACAGGAGGTTGCGAACGAGAACGAT
>NZ_JBSFTC010000024.1:0-74511 GCF_053590415.1 Nonomuraea sp. NPDC003201 | reverse complement strand
CGCCGCCCGCACCAGCGCGGCCGGGCCGAACAGGTGCAGATCCATCAGCTCACGCAACTGCGCGTCGCCGACCTCCTCGACCGCGCCGACCACGGCCCGGCCCGCGTTGTTGACCAGCACGTCGAGCTGCCCGAACCGGACAAGGGCGGCACGCACGAGCTCCCCGGCCGCGCCGGCGTCCCGGACGTCGAACTCCGCGATCAGGCACCTGTCGGGGTGCTTCGCCGCCAGATCGGCCACGCTCTCGGGCCGGCGCACCGCCGCCACCACCCGGTCGCCCGCCGCGAGCGCCGCCTCCGCCAGCGCGCGTCCGAAACCCCGGGACGCGCCGGTGATGATCCAGGTCTTTGTCGTCATGCCGGCGACGCTACGACTTCGAGCGCGCTCGAACGCAAACCGGCTACTTGGGGCCGGGCGCCCGAAAAGCCATGACGTAGAAAACCGTTGAGGCGACGAGGAAGCAGACGGCGGGAACCATCAAGATGAGGCCCAACAGCGGATCGACGTCCAGAACCTGGGGGAGCAGCATCGTCGTCAGCGAGGCGGACATGAAAATCTGCGCCCAGGAGAACGGCTTCCAATAAGCCCATTTACCTGCCGGAACCCAGCGCGGGAGCCCTCGGTTGATCAGTGTGAAGATGCCGAGCAAGAACGGAAAAGCACACGATGTGAGAGCGATCAGCGCCATGTAGTGCGTGACTGTCTCTAAGGACTCAAGCATGTGACCCGCTCCCCACAACGCGCCGCTCCGTGGCGTCGATGTAGTCGCGGAGGGACTGGCGGGAGCGGGCGAGCGTGTCGATGTGCTCGTCCAGGCCGTGCAGGCGGGCCCGCAAGGTGTCCAGGAGTTCGGGGCAGGGCTCCAGGTCAGGGGCCGCGCCGGTGGCGCAGGGGAGCAGGTACGCGATCTCCTGGGTCGACAGCCCGGCTTCGAGCAGCCTGCGGATCTGGGTCACGGTCAGGACGGCGTCGTCGCCGTACTCGCGGTAGCCGTTGGTGCCGCGCTCGGGTTCGAGCAGGCCCTGGGCCTCGTAGTAACGCAGCTGATGCGTGTGGACTCCGGTCTGCCGGCTCAACTCCCCGATCAGCACGCCCGTTCCCCCTTGACCTTCATATCGGTATGAACGTTGAGGATTCTGCCATGAGCACCAACAACGCCAACCACACTCCCGTGACGGTCATCGGCCTGGGGCTGATGGGTCAGGCGCTGGCCGGAGCGTTCCTGCGCGCGGGGCACCCCACGACCGTGTGGAACCGTACGGCGGCCAAGGCCGACCAGCTGGTGGCCCAGGGCGCGACGCTCGCCGGCTCGGTCGGCGAGGCCGTCGCGGCCGGCCCGCTCGTGGTCGTCTGCGTCACGGACTACGACGCGGTGCACGGGCTGCTCGACCCGCTGGGCGCGGTTCTCGACGGCCGGGTCCTGGTCAGCCTGGGTTCGGGTACGTCGCAGGGCGCCCGTGAGACCGCCGAGTGGGCGGCGCGGCAGGGCGGCGCCTACCTCGACGGCGCGATCATGGCCGTCCCCGCGGAGATCGGGGCGGACGCCGTCATCACCTACAGCGGGCCGCGATCGGCCTTCGAGCAGTACGAACCGGCCCTGAGGAGCCTCGGTTCGGGAACGACGTACCTCGGCGACGACCACACCCTGTCGGCGCTGCACGAGATGGCCGTGCTGAGCCTGATGTGGAACATCCTGAACGGGTTCCTGCAGGGTGCCGCCCTGCTCGGCGCGGCGGGGGTGCGAGCCGGAGCGTTCGCCCCGCTCGCCGGCAAGGGGATCGAGATCGTGAACGGCTGGCTGGCGGACTACGCGGAGCAGGTCGACACCGGCGCGTACCCGGCTCTGGACTCCACCATCGACACCCACCTGGCCGCGATGGACCACCTCATCCACGAAAGCGAGTCCCTCGGTGTCAGCGCCGAGCTTCCGAGGTTCATCAAGGCCCTGACCGGCCGGGCCGTGGCCGACGGGCGCGGCGGCGACGGCTACGCGGCGATGGTCGAGCAGTTCCGCAAGCCCTCATGACCGCCACCCCGTTCGACCCGCGCACGCTGCTCGCGGAAAGCCGGCTGGGCGTCCTCGCGACGATCAAGTCGGACGGCCGCCCGCAGCTCTCCCCCGTCATGCCTTTCTACGACCGGAGGGCCGAGGTCATCTATGTCTCGATGACCGAGGGGCGGGCCAAGACGGCGAACCTGCGCCGGGACCCGCGGGCCGCGCTGCAGGTCACCAGCCCTGACGGCTGGTCATGGGCCACCGCCGAGGGCACGGTGACGCTCACGGGGCCGGGCGCCGATCCCCACGGTCCCGAGGTCGAGGCGCTGGTGGACTACTACCGCCGCGCCGCGGGGGAGCATCCGGACTGGGAGGAGTACCGGTCGGTGATGGTGTCCGACCGCAGGGTGCTCATGACGATGCGGGTCGAGCACGTGTACGGAGAAAGAATCCGCTGACCGGCGGGCGTTTCGCCTTTTCCATGACCTCCCACGTAATCGCCACGGTACAGGTGCCGGCGGCATTGTCTATCTCGCAAGCGGCCACCACACCAGGAGAGCGACATGACCGCCGTCAAGGCACCCGAGTCCGCCGTCCCCCGGACGGCGGACCCCGGCCAGGGGACTTTGCTGGTCCTCCTGTCCGGCCTCTTCATCACCACCCTCGACTTCTTCATCGTCAACGTGGCGATCCCCGCCATCCAGCGGGACCTGCACGCCACGCCTTCGCAGATCCAGTTCGTGGTGGCGGGGTTCGGCGTCGCGCTGGCCGCCGGGCTGATCACCGCCGGTCGGCTGGGGGACCTGTACGGGCGGCGCCGGATGTTCGCGGTCGGCCTGGCCGGCTTCACGGTGGCGTCGGCGCTCTGCGGGGCGGCGCCCACGGCCGGGATCCTGATCGGCGCCAGGATCGGCCAGGGCCTCGGCGCTGCGCTGCTGATGCCGCAGGTCCTGGCCATCATCAACACCACCTTCACCGGTGAGCACCGGGCCAAGGCGTTCAACGCCTACGGCGTCACGATGGGCTTCGGCGGCGTGTTCGGGCAGCTCATCGGCGGCGTGCTGATCAACGCGGACCTGGCCGGGCTGGGCTGGCGCACCATCTTCCTGATCAACGTGCCGGTGGGCGCGCTCGCCATCGCCCTGGTCCCGCGCCTGGTGCCCGAATCCCGCCTGCCGGGCGGCCCGAAGCTGGACCTGGCCGGTACGGCGCTCGTCTCGCTCGGCCTGGTCGCCATCGTCTACCCCCTCGTTCAGGGCCGCGAGCAGGGCTGGCCCGCATGGACCTGGCTGTGCCTGGCGGCGGCGGTCGCCCTGCTGGCCTCGTTCGCGCTGCACCAGCGGCGGGTCGCCGCACCGCTGGTGGACCCCGGGCTGTTCCGGCACCGCTCGTTCTCCGCGGGCACCGTGGTCAGCCTGCTGCACTCGATGACGATGGGCTCGTTCTTCCTGATCCTGGCGCTCTACCTCCAGCAGGGCCGCGAGCTGGACGCCCTGGGATCGGGGCTCATCTTCCTTCCGCTGGGCCTCGGCTACTTCGCGTCCTCGACGCGGGCCGTCCGGCTCGCGGCCAGGCTCGGCCGCCAGGTCGTCGCGCTCGGGGCGCTGACCATGGCCCTCGGGTACGGCCTCCTCGCCCTGACCGCCACCGCCCTGGGCGAGCACGGTCCCATCGCCTGGATCATCCCCGGGCTCGTGGTCGCCGGCGCCGGAATGGGGCTGGTCATGGCCCCGCTGCCCGCACTCGTCCTGAACGGCGTGGACCCCAGGCACGCGGCCGCCGCCTCCGGCGTGCTGAGCACCGCGCAGCAGGCGGGCGGCGCGATCGGCGTGGCCCTGGTCGGCGTGGTCTTCTACGGCGCCCTGGGCGGCTACCCGCATGCCTTCGCCATGGGCCTGCTCCTCCTCATCGCGCTGGACGTGGCGGTCGCCGCCCTGGTCCAGGCACTGCCCCGGCTGCGTGCCCGCACCGAAGGGGCAGAATGAGCAGGTGACCAGTCCCATCGAGGCGCCCGCGCTCGTCCTGATCCCGTTGCGCCCGGAGCACGCCGACGAGATGGCCGTCGTGCTGTCGGACCCGGACCTGCACACGTTCACCGGCGGCGCCCCGCTCACCGCGCCGGAGCTGCGCGCCCGCTACGAGCGGCTGGTCGCCGGGCCGCCCGGCTGGCGCAACTGGGTGATCCGGTCGCGGGAGGAAGAGCGGCTGGTCGGGTACGTGCAGGCCACGGTCGACGGCCGGACCGCCGAGATCGCCTGGGTGATCGGCACACCCTGGCAGGGCCGCGGCCTGGCCACCGCGTCCGCCCGGGCCCTGGTCGACCAGCTCGTACGGGAGGGGATCGACACGATCGTCGCGCACATCCACCCCGACCACGCCGCCTCGGCCGCCGTCGCCACGGCGGCCGGCCTGCGTCCCACCGACCGGTGGCACGAGGGGGAGGTCCGCTGGGAACGTACCGTCTGATCCGTAAAGATCCCCTACCCTTGGGGGAACTTGATCCCAAAGGCTGACGTCGGGGTGTTGAATCGTGGTCACGCACGAAGAGATGGTCGAGGCTTTCGGTGACGAGGGCCTGCTGCTGATGGACGTCGAGCAGTGCCGCGAGAAGGGGCTGTCGGAGGAGGACGTCCGGATCCTGTCCGAGGTCGGGCTGCCGGTACGCGCGGACCAGGCGTTCACCACCTTCGTCGCCGACGAACCGCGGGTGGGCTCCCTCGTCGTGTTCAGGACGCCGGGCGGGGACCTCAACGTCCTCACGCTCGGCGGCACGTCGGGGGACACGGGCATGCGCTACTTCCTCGACATCCGCACCGGCGTCGTCGGCCTGCTCTCGATGGACGAGACGCCGCAGGCGGAGAAGATCAACAGCTCTCTCGCGACCTTCGTCGAGTTCCTCTACCGGCTCAGGCTGCGCCAGCAGGCGTTGAACGGCGAGTCCCCGGAGGCCGGCAAGGACTACACGGAGAAGCTGTGGCTCTCCCTCAAGGAGCTGGACCCGGACGCCTTCGGCGAGGCCGAGGCCTGGTGGTCGATGGTGATGGACACCCTGATGAGCCGGAACCTCATCTCCGAGACCCGCGCGTTCCTCGAACAGCGCCGCGCCGAGGTCGCCGACACCGTGTCCAAGCTGATCGAGTTCGAGGAGGCCGTCTCGCCGCGCGGCACGCAGCGCGAGGGCTTCGACCGGGCGCTCAGCCGGTTGGAGGACGAGGGCTGGCGGATCGTCGACGCCGAGCGCTTCGCGTCCGACACCGGGACCAGCGGCCTGCTGAGCCCGTGCGCCGACCACTTCACCCCGGACGGGACGCTGGCCGACGACGTGCCGCTCGCGTGGCGGGGCGGGCTGCCCTCCAACATCCAGGCGGCGTTCGCCCGTGAGGGTCTCGTGGTCTCCGTTCCCGGGCAGGCGGGTCAGGAAGACGACTACGACGCGCTGCTGGAGATGGACGCCGACGAGCTGGCCAAGCACAGCGACGCCCTGATGGACTCGCTCATCGCCTCGGTCCACGGCCTGAACAAGCCGGAGGAAGGGGTCGTGACCTGCCTGGCCGCCGACCGGTCGTCCGACCTGTGCCGGATCTCGGCGGCCTTCGACCGGCTGGCCGCGCACGGCTACCTCGCCGAGCCCGACCTCTGGCCGACCGCCTCCGGCGCCTGGCAGCAGGTCCACGAGGCGGCCGCCGCCGCCGGGCGGCCGCCCAGGGCCGTCTTCTGGACGACGCAGTCGCACACGACGAGCTTCGACGCGTACGGCGATCTGGTGGACGAGCTCGTCCTGCAGTGGACCGGCGATCGGGACCTGATCGCGCAGGCGCTGGCCGGCACCGGGCTCGATGTGGAGGTTCCCGAGCACGAGAGCACCGCGTTCCTCCTGCGCCCGGCCTCGGAGGGGCGTTTCGAAGTTTCTTGATGTGAGCCGTCGCGCATCGCGCGGCTCTGTACCGTGCTGCCGGTGAAGATCCAGAAGATGGGAACGCGGCCGTGGCTGGCCGCCGGCGCGGCGATGATCACGGTGCTCGCGGGGGTGGCCGGCCCGGCCCGGGCGGGGGAGAACTACGGGGAGTACTCCCGGTTCGCCGACCGCAGCGCCGGACAGTACTGGTCCGACGGGCAGGCGGCCGGGCAGTGGACCTGGAAGCCCCTGTCGTCCACGACCTCGGAGATCAGCTGGGGCGATCCGAAGAAGTGGCCGCCAGACTACGCGGAGAAGTTCGTACGCGACGGCGACTGGCTGACGCTGGACGGGTGGCGGGGGAACGGCACGTACTACACCGTCAGGGTGACCAAGGAGCAGATCGGCGACGCCAAGTGCGGCGACCTGCGTACGTTCGCCACGTCGGGTCCGCAGCACTACGTGAAGTGGGACATTCCCTCGCAGGGCTACTGCCTCAAGGCGTGGGGGACCATCACCGAGAAGTCGTCGGGGAAGGTCATCGACTTCGGCCACACCCAGATCTGGTCGCCGCCCGCGCCCTGCTCGAACCAGTACCTGAGCGGGAAGACCTGCATCAAGCAGTGGGAATCCTGGTGGGACAACAAGGACGCCCCGGGCAAGCCGATCACCAGGAAACTGGACCGCGACCAGTACATCGCCCGCGGCCTTGGCATGGCGTTCAAGATCCAGCAGTATTTCCCGAAGGACTGGAAGTCGGAGGCACGCTCCTACTGGACCTGGTGATCCATGATCGTATGGCTGAACGGGACGTTCGGCGCGGGTAAGACGAGCACCGCGAGGGAGCTCGTCCCGCTCGTTCCCGGTGCGCGCTGTTTCGATCCCGAGCAGGTCGGCTTCATGCTGCGGACCGTCTCCGACCTCCCGCGCGTCGGTGACTTCCAGCACTGGACGCCGTGGCGGGGCCTCGTCGTGGAGACCGCGGCGCGGGTGCTCGACTACGTGGGCGGGGCGCTCGTGATGCCGCAGACCGTCCTGGTCGAGGAGTACTGGCGGGAGATCAGCGCTGGCCTGCGGGAGGCCGGCATCCCCGTGCACCACTTCGTGCTCCACACCGACCAGGAGACCCTGACTCGCCGGATCGAGGCCGCCGACGACGTGTCGGCCCGGAAATGGCGGCTGGAGCACCTGCCGGCGTACGCGGACGCCTTCCCCTGGCTCAGCCGCGAAAGCCAGGTCGTCGACACGACCGAGCAGCCGCCCGCCGAGGTGGCCAGGACGATCGCGAACCGGCTCGGCTGAGGGTGTTCATCCACAGGTGTGTGCCCAGGCCGGTGGACAGCCGGGTGGAGGCGGTCACGGGCTGTGGTATGGCGACGCCAAGCCCTGATTCTCCAGCATTCCGGCCCTGCCGGGGCGTTCGGGGCAGGTGCTTCCGCCGCCCCTGGTGAGGGCCCGTACGGGCCTGGTTATCCACAGGAGGAGCCAGTTATCCACAACCGGCGGCCCTCGCGTACGAACAGCAGGGCGAAGGCGGGAAGGGCCGCCAGAACGCTCATCAGGATCACCGCCCCCGCCAGGTTGCCCGCCACCAGCAGCGGGGTCACCACGGCGGCCCCGACGGGCGGGGTCGCCTGCATCATCGTGCGGAAGACGCCGAAGACCCGGCCGCGCTGGGACGGCGGGATGCGCTCCATGCGCAGCGACTGCGCCCAGACGGTCATGGGGGCGCTGAACATGCCGATGACCAGGAAGCCCGCGGCCACCGGGATCCAGTCGGGCGACCCCAGCGCCGCCAGGAACCCTGCCGCCGCCACCAGCTCCACCACGGCGATCGCGACCAGCCTGTCGATCCGCGGCCGCCAGGCCCCGGCCACGAACCCGCCCAGGAGCTCACCGGCCGACAGGGCGGCCATGAGGAGCGAGAGGGCGGCGCCGTCGCCCGGGAGCTGCTCCTTGGCCAGCCACGGGGCGACCACCATGGTCATCGCGCCTTCGGCGATGTTGAAGGCCATGAAGGCGAGCGTGGTGCCGACGAGGACCCTGTCGCGGAAGACCGTCACGCGTTCGGCCTGGGGCGCCGGCTTCGCGTGCGGGCGCAGGGGGCGGCGGATCAGGGCCACGGCCACGGCGAAGCAGGCGTAGGTGGCGGCGTCCAGGGCCAGGAGGTTCGCCGGGCCGAGGGTGGTCAGGAGCGGGGCGGCCAGGGTGAAGCCGATGATGCCGGACAGGGAGTAGCTCACGGATTCGAGCGCGTTGGCGGCGTCGCGTTCGCGCGGGGCGACCAGGTCGGGGATGGCGGCCGGGACCGCCGCCATGGGGACCATCTTCAGCAGGCCGTAGAGGGCGGCGACGAGGAAGGGGAGCCAGGCCGGCACGGTCGCGACCGCCGCCGCGAAGGGGATGGATCCGACGGCGACACCGCGCAGCACGCTGTCGGTGATCAGCGCCGCCCGCTTGTCGAACCGATCGAGCAACGGCCCCGCGACCAGGCCGCCGACCACGACGGGAGCGGTGTAACAGACGGCCAGGAAGCCCAGCTTCGCCGTTCCGCCGGGCTGGGCCAGGACGAGCCAGGACAGGGCCACGAACGTCATGCTGTCGCCCACCACCGAGACGGACGCGCCGAGCCAGAGGCTGCGGAAGTCACGCCTGTTCTTGAGGAGGGACAAATAGGTCGACACGAAAGGTTCCTCAGGGGGTGTGGGTGCGTGGCGCGCTCAGGTGCTGCATCGCGTACGAGCGCCAGGGCCGCCAGCGGTGCGCGTCCCCGGCCGTCAGCCCGAGGCGGTGCAGTCCCTCCTGCACGGCCGGGTCGGAGGGGAGGAAGACGTCGGGGTCGCCGAAGGCTCGCATGCGGATCCGTGCCACGGCCTCCACGTCCATGCCCGGCAGGGCCAGGAGCTCGCGTTCGACCTGGTCGCGATCGGCTTCGGGGCCGAGGTGGAGGGTCCCTGCGGTCAGCGCGCGGGCCAGGGCGGTGACCGGGGCGGGCGCGTCGGAGCTCGCCAGGGCCTCCATGCGGGGGAAGGCATGAGTGACGCCGGCCGCTGGATGGGGGAGTCGGGTGCCGTAGGTGCGGACCAGGCGGGCGAGCCGGGATCGGCCGGTGGGGGTCTCCTCGTTCAGGATCGCGCGGATCGCCATCTCGGCCGCGTCCACCTGGCCGGGCACGCGCCTGCCGGGAGTCCGCGCCACCACGGCGGCGAGGCTCGGGTCGCGGGTCAGGTGGTCGGAGATGTCGCGAGGGTCGGCGTCCAGGTCCAGGAGGTGGCGGCAGCGCCGTACCGCTGCCGCCAGATCCTTCAGGTCCTCCAGGTGGAGCTCGCAGGAGACGTACGTGCCCGCGGGGCGGAGCGTGACGAGGCCGAGGCCGTGCGGAAGGGTCAGCGAGCGGCGGTACCAGTGGACGGTGACGTCCTCCAGGCCGGGGATCGCGCGGGTGGCGAGGTAGGAGAACAGGGCCGGCAGGTCCAGGGGCGGGCGGTAGGTGAGGCGTAGCCGTACCGCGCCGGGTGGGCGGCGGGCGGAGGGAGTGCCCCGCAGGGCGGTGGGCGTCGTGCCGTAGACCCTGCGGACGGTGTCGTTGAACTGGCGGATCGAGGAGAAGCCGGCGGCGAACGCTATCTCGCTCGCGGGCAGGTCCGTGGTCTCCAGGAGCGTTCTGGCGGTGGCCGCGCGCTGCGCCCGGGCCAGGGCCTGCGGGCCCGCGCCCAGGTCGGCGGTGAGCTGGCGGTGCAGCTGGCGCTCGCTGTAGCCGAGCCGGGACGCCAGGCCGGCGACGCCTTCGCGGTCCACGAGCCCGTCGGCGATGAGCCGCATGGCGCGGCCCACCACGTCCGCCCGGACGTTCCACTCGGGGGAGCCGGGGGCGGTGTCCGGGCGGCAGCGCTTGCAGGAGCGGAAGCCCGCCTCCAGGGCGGCCGCGGAGGAGGGGTAGAAACGGACGTTCTCGCGCTTGGGCAGGGCGGCCGGGCAGCTCGGGCGGCAGAAGACGCCGGTGGTCACGACGGCGACGAAGAACCGGCCGTCGAATCGGCCGTCGCGGCTTCTGAGCACGGAATACGCGTCTTCGTCGGTGAGCACGCGGACCACTCTTCCGGTTCCGCCGCCGCTCCCACTAGTGGAAATCGGACATCAAGCAGCTCAGCCCAGGTCGCGGTCGCGGAGGCGGATCAGGGCGGTGGCGACGAGCAGCGCGGTCAGCGCGAGGATCACCGTCGCCGGAGCCGCGGTGAACGGCTCGCCCGACACCGTGTTGGGCGTGTAGTGGAACGGCTCCACGCGGCTCCAGCCCCACAGCCCGATCAGCGGTCCGACCAGGTCGCCCACCACAACGACCGCGCCCCAGACCGTCCACGAGAGCGCCACCGACACCCGCGGCAGCACCCCCACGGCGAAGGCGGCGAACGCTCCGACGAGCCAGGCGGCCGGTACGTGTTCGAGCGCCGCAGCCAGGACCCGGCCCACCGCCGGGTCCCCCATGACCAGCGAATAGATCAGCCCCGTGACGAACCCGCCGAGGGCCAGCAGCGCCGGCGTGCCGAGCGCGGCCACGACCAGGTGCGCCGCCGCCCAGCGCAGCCGGCTCACCGCGGTGGACAGCAGGGCCTCGGCGTGGCCGGAGGACTCCTCGTGGTGCAGCCGGAGCGTGGCGAGCACCGGGTAGAGCGCGACCGTGTACGCCAGCAGGAGCACGATGATCCACAGGTACGCGTCCACCGGATCCCCCGACGGCCCCCCGTACCGGTGCAGGAAAGCGTCAAGGACCCGGCCGGGCTGGTCCGCGAGGCGAGGCGCGACGCCGCTGAGGCCGGCGAAGAGCGCGGCGGTGGCCGCCACGCCCGCGGCCCACTTGGCCAGCAGGCCGCGCTGGAGGCGCCAGGCCAGGCTGAACGGCCCCTTCAGGTACGGTCCCGTGGCCGGCCCAGGACGTACGGGGAGCAGGCCGGCGTCCAGGTCGCGACGGGCGGACAGCGCGTACGCGAGCGCCAGCAGGACCCCGGTCGCCACCAGCGACACGAGCAGCGGCCACCACCGGTCGGCCGAGTAGGCCCGCACCAGGTGGCTCCAGCCGAGCGGCGAGCTCCACGTCAGCCAGGTGGTGCCCGAGGCGTCGCCCAGGTAGCGCAGCACATAGGAGAGGCCGAGCGCGAGCAGTCCGAGCGTGGTGGCGGTGCGCGCGGTCTGCGCGAGCTGGGAGGCCACCGCGCCGATCGCGGCGAAGACCCACCCCGCCGCCGTGATCGCGGCCCCGTACGCGAGCGACCCGGCCGCCTCCATGCCGATCGCGACGAGGACGCCCGCGGTCAGCACCCCGGCGACCAGCGCGGCGACGGCCGCGGTGACGAGGGCCGCGGTGAGCGGCGCGGCCCTGCCGATCACGCCGGACAACATCAGCTCCTGCCGTCCGGACTCCTCCTCCGCCCTGGTGTGCCTGATCACGATGGTCAGGGCCATCCAGGCGGTGAGCAGGAAGAGCAGGCCGCCGCTGCGCCAGGCCGCCATCGCGCCGACCGAGGGTTCGGCGACGGGGCCGCCGAGGCCGAGGAAGATCGGGTTTTCGGAGATCACCCGCGCGTACACGCGCAGCGCCTCCTGGGTGGTGAAGTAGCCGTCGATGTAGGAGACCAGGCCCGCGCCGAGCATGACGACGACGAGGATCCAGACGGCCGAGCGGAGGCGTTCGCGGCGGGCGGCCAGCCCGAGGAGCACGGTCATCGCGCGGCCCCCTGGTAGTGGCGCAGGAACAGGTCCTCCAGGCTCGGCGGGCTGCAGGTCAGGCCGCGTACGCCGATCGCGGACAGCCGGGCGAGCAGCCCGTCGAGCGCGTCGGAGTCGGCCTGGCACGTGAGGCGGCCGTTCTCGACCAGCACGTCGTGCACGCCGGGCAGGTCGCTCAACGGGCCGGGGGAGCCCGCCAGCTCGGCGGTGATCGAGGTGCGGGTGAGGTGGCGCAGGCCGGAAAGGGTGCCCGACTCCACGGCGCGGCCCGCGCGGATGATCGTGACCCGGTCGCACAGGGCCTCGACCTCGGACAGGAGGTGGCTGGACAGCAGGACCGTGCGCCCCGCCCGCCGCTCCTCGATCACGCTGGTACGGAAGGCGGCCTCCATCAGCGGGTCGAGCCCCGAGGTCGGTTCGTCGAGGATCAGCAGCTCGGCCCGGGAGGAGAAGGCGGCGACCAGCGCCACCTTCTGGCGGTTCCCCTTGGAGTAGGTGCGGGTCCTCTTGCGCGGGTCCAGCTCGAACCTGTCCATCAGCTCGGCGCGGCGCCGCTGGTCGAGCCCGCCCCTCGCCCGGCCGAGCAGGTCGATCACCTCGCCTCCGGTGAGCGTGGGCCACAGGGTCACGTCGCCCGGTACGTACGCCAGGCGCCGGTGCAGTTCGGTGGCCTGCCGCCACGGGTCGCCGCCGAGCAGCCTGACCGTGCCGGAGGTGGCCCTGATGAGGCCGATGAGGATGCGGATGGTCGTGGACTTTCCCGCGCCGTTCGGGCCGAGGAAGCCGTGCACCTCGCCGGCGCGTACGGACAGGTCGAGCCCGTCGAGCGCGCGGGTCGCGCCGTACGACTTCGTCAGCGCGGCGACCGAGATCAAGTCGTCCATGGGGATTTCCTTGTGAGAAGGCATGGCGGGACGGCGGCGTGGCCGCAGAGAGCCCGCCGCGTCCGCTCTGGGTTTCAGTCGGAGGCCTGGTCGAGCACCTTGGCGAGGCCGGCGATGGCGGTCCTGGCCGACTCGATGCGCCTGGTCTGCGCCTCGTCGGTCCAGCCGAGCCGCAGGCCCTCCGCGGCCAGCTCGTCGAACGCGGTGAACGCGGCGAGCTTCTGCCGGATGACCTTGGACCAGGCGTCGTCCTCGATCTGGTAGTAGACGTTCCGCTCCCCTGGCTTGCGGAACCTGCGGATGAGCTTGATGGACGTCAGGAGGTGCATGTTCGTCGTCAGCGACGCGCGGCTCGCGCCGATGGCGTCGGCGATGTCGCTCGCGGTCTGCGCCGGCGGGTCGCACGCCATGAGCCAGCCCAGGACGCGGCCGGTGATCGGGGCGAGTCCCCATTCCTCGGAGACGAACGCGGCCACCCGCTCGACCCATTCGAGCACCTGCTCGCGGTCAGGGCCGTCCTGCGTACTCATGCGGTCATCCTAACGTTCAGCTTTTTAGCCAGTAATTTCAGACTAGACTGAAACGACTGGCAATGGCAAGCCGATGTTTACTGGTTGCATGATTCTGGTTCTGGGTGCCACCGGCAGGACAGGGCGCCTCGTCGTCGCCGGGCTGCGGGACCGGGGCGTGCCGTTACGGGCGGCCTCCCGGTCGGCGTCCTTCGGCCCGGCGCCTTCCAGCAGAACTTCGCGACCCTGGCCGGGAAGGAGGAGCTGCGGCTGCCGCTGGGGCCGGAGCCGTACACCGCGCCGATCGACGTCGCCGACATCGCCGACGTCGCGGTGGCCGTGCTCACCGGCGCGGGGCACGAGGGCCGGATCTACCCGCTGGCGGGGCCGCGCGCCCTGTCGTACCCCGAGCTCGTCGCGATCGTCTCGCGGGAGACGGGGCGCACCGTGGTGTACGTCGACGAGCCGGTCGAACGATGGACGGAACGGACGAAGGCCGCGGGCACCTCGGAAGCGGCCATGAACTGGTCCCTGGAGACCTTCGACGCCATCCGCCGCGGGGAGTACGCCCGGCTCCACGACGGGGTCCAGCGGATCCTCGGGCGCCCGCCCCGGGAGTTCACCGTCCTCAGGCCATCCGCCTGAGCTGCTGCGCCCGGGCGCTCACCGCGCGTGGGTCATCCGCCTGAGCTGCTGTGTCCGCGCGCCCGCGTCGCCCGGCAGGTCCCGCTCGGCGAGCCCGTCCGCGATCCGCTCGCGGAACTCGACCGGCCGGTGGTCGTCGTACTTGAACTTGGCCCGCACCTCCACCACCTCCAGCCGCAGCCCCCGGATCGCCGAGAGCATCTTCCGGTACGGCCCCGCGTCCGCGGCCACCTCGCCGTGCCCGCCGCCGGGCTCGTGGTGGGCCAGCTGGCGCCGCAGGATCTCGGCCTTGCCCTCCCTGTCGTCCACGATCCGGGCCTGGCAGGTGAGCTGCACCGAGGCGTAATAGCTGGTCGGCACGCCGGTCTCCGGGGTGTCGGAGCGCCAGCCCGACGGGATGTAGGCGTAGTCGTCGTGCACGGTCACCACCACGGCCGGGTTGGCCTCCAGCGCGGGCCAGATCGGGTTCGGCCTGGCCAGATGGAGCACGACCGCGCTCCCGTCGAACAGGAAATGCGTCGGCACCACGACCGGCGGGCCGCCGTCCACGCCGTTCGCGGCGAGCTGCCCGAAGTCGCGCGTACGCAGCCAGGCCCGCCATTCGTCGCCGTCGTGGGCCGCGTCCCAAGGATGAATGAGCACCCCATACCTCTTTGTATTAGTACATAATGGATTTTGTGCCAGAAAAGTACCTGATCGTGGGTGGGACTGCCAGCGAGCTCGCGGCCGGGGTCGAGGCCGCCGTTTCGGAGGGGAGGCTGTCACCAGGTGCGACGCTCCCGCCGGTGCGCGAGCTGGCCTCCCGGGCCGGGGTCAGCCCCAACACGGCGGCGGCCGCGTACCGGCTGCTGCGCGAGCGCGGTGTCATCGAGACCGCCGGGCGGCGCGGCACGCGGGTCAGGCCGCGCCCGGCCAGCACGTTCCGGGAGGAGATTCGCATCGAGGTGCCTCCTGGCGCGCGCGACCTGTCCACGGGCAACCCCGACCCGGCCCTGCTGCCGCCCCTGGGGGACGCCCTCGCCGCCGCGGCCCGCGCGCACGAGGAGCGGCCCGCCATGTACGGGACGGGCGACGACGAGGAGCTGATCGCCCTGGCCGGCGAGCGGCTGCGCGCGGACGGCGTACCGGCCGGCCCGCTGGCGATCACCTCGGGCACCCTCGACGCGGTCGAACGGGTGCTGGCCGCTCAGTTGCGCCCCGGCGACGCGGTGGCCCTGGAGGATCCGAGCTGGACGGCCCTGCTCGACCTGGTCGGCGTCATGGGGCTGCGTCCCGTGCCGATGCGGGTGGACGACGAAGGCCCCCTGCCCGACGAGCTCGGCCGGGCCCTGCGGACCGGGGTCCGGGCCGTCGTGATCACGGCCCGCGCCCAGAACCCGTTCGGCGCCGCCGTCTCCGCCGAACGGGCCGGGGCCCTGCGGGAGGTGCTGGCGGCGTACCCGGGGGTGCTGCTCGTCGAGGACGACCACGGGTCCGGCTTCGTGGACCTTTCCCTGCACCCGCTGGCGGGGGTCACGCAGCGCTGGATTCTCACGCGTTCGACGGCCAAGGCGTTCGGCCCCGATTTACGCGTCGCCCTGACCACCGGCGACCCGGTCACGCTCGGCCGGCTGCGGGGCCGCCAGCGCCTGGCCGCGGGCTGGGTCAGTCACCTGCTGCAACGCGCCGTCGCGTACCTCTGGCGTACGGACGCGGTGGACACGGCCGCAGTGGCGGCCTCGTACGCGGGGCGCAGGGACGGCCTGGTGACGGCGCTGGCCGGGCGCGACATCCCGGCGCACGGGCGCACCGGGCTCAACGTGTGGGTGCCCGTCCCGGACGAGGCCACCGCGATCACCCGCCTGCTCGCCCGCGGCTGGGCCGTCGCGCCCGGCGCCCGCAACCGCATCGCCACGCCGCCCGCCATCCGCCTCACCGTCTCGACCCTGGCCGTCGACGAGGTGGACCGGCTCGCGGACGACGTCACCGCCGCCCTGCGCCCGTCCTCGAGCGGCCGGTACGGCTAGGCCCGGGACGGATACCGGGCTTCCGCGAGGTCCTCGGTGAGGTCGTCCAGCGTGAGGTCGGCGTTCAACGTGGTGACGACCGCCTGCGTCAGAGGGCGGAGGGCATGGACGTGCCGTATCGCGTCGAGGTCCACGGGCAGGCCGTTCTCGTCGCGGAATGCCGGCTCCTCCACGCAGTGGCGGAAGACATCGGGCACCGAGTCGAGCACACCCGGCCATGGCCCGTCGTTCCCGTAGGGGCTCATCGCCGCCTCGTGGTCGAAACCGCGCACGTACGCGCCGCCCGCCACGAACACGATGGAGTATTCGTCTCCGGAACCGTTCCGCATGGACGCCATCTCCTCTCCTGGGGCCCAACCGGCGTCGAAGGAGTGGCGGCGGCTCTCCCAGTCCGGGCTCAGGATGGCCTCCAGCACCGCCATGGACCGGCAGAAGTCACGGAGCACGGGGATCTCGGGGAGAAGCCGGGCGACGTCATGAGCATTCATGCGCCCCATTCAACCGGCAAAGAGGCCCTTAAATAAGAGGTGGCCAAATCTATAATTTTGGGCGTACATAAACTAGGCTCACCATCGGATTGGCCGAAGTGGGCTGCGGTTTTGATAAGTACTTGACGGCAAGTTGAAGAGCCGCAAAATTTCATCTCCGTAGAGATTGATGAAGAGAACTTTCAGGGCTATCTTCATGATCGACCGCCCTCCCCCACGGGCGGTGAGGTGTCGAAATGCTGCCATATCGCAAATCGACACCATTGGAACCGGGTGCCCAACCGTATCCCCCCAGCACCTGTTCAGAGAGGTGAGCATGCCCACAATCGGCAGGCCGACCTGGCCGAAAGCCCTCAAACCCGCGATCACCGTCCTGTTGGTCACCGTCGCGGCAGCGCTGATTCCCCAGGCCGCCTCAGCACAGGACGCCGGCGTCCTGGCTGTGTCTCACAAGAGCCCTTTCAACTGCGGAAAGACCTTCTACGCCAACAACTGGACCGGGACCCCCGCCCACAACCCGTCCGGTTCTATCGACTGGCAGGACTACGGCGGCGACGACATCAACGGCGAGACCGTGCGTGCCACCGCCGCGGGCACCGCGACCTTCAGCGACGCGGGAAGCACCAGCTACGGCAAGTGGATAGAGATCCGGCACAGCGACGGCACCAGGACCCGCTACGCCCACCTGGCGACCATGGTGAGGTCGGCCGGCAGCACGTTGACCGTCAGCCAGGGCACCGTGATCGGGACCGTCGGCTCGACGGGCGGCTCGAACGCGCCGCACCTGCACTACGAACAGCGGACCTCCACCGGTGCGATGGACACCAGCCCGACCGTGGACGGCGTGACCGTGTCCCTGGGCCAGAAGAAGGCCATCACGAGCACCAACGGCTGCGGCAGCAGCAACCCGTACACCCCTGAGGAGGTCTGCGGCAGCGGTTACTCGGTCATCGACTCGGCCGCTCTCACGGGTGGCCGCACGTACCTGCTCTACAACTCGGGTAACGGCTACAACTGCGTCGTGACGCTGAAGTCGACGAACCTCGGCTCGGCGTCGGCGGTGTCGGCCTTCCTGGAGCCGCAGAACGAAAGCAGGACGACCGACTCGGGCAGCTACGACTACTACGCGGGTCCCGTCAGGCGCGACGCGGCCGGGCAGTGCGTCAAGTGGGGCGGCTCGGTCGGCAGCAGCTCCTACACCAGTGGCTTCGAACACTGCGATTAAGAGCGTGACGTCAATGGCCACTCCCCGGTCGCGGGGGGTGGCCATTGCGCTGTTCGGGGCGGCGCGACGTTCCGGCAGGTGAGCGGCTCCGGCCAAGCGGGAAAGGAGATTCACGCAAGACGACGCCCAACAGGCTCCAACTCCTGTCCAAGATGGCTACAAGTCCCCACGCCTATACCTGATGTCGATCAGCCGATGGCCCCGGGCCCGCGCTGATCATCCAGTGGATAGGGGAGCAACGTGGGGGAAGACCAGACCGGCGTGGATCGGCACGTCCTGGAGGACGTCGCCAAGGCGGCCTTGGCAAGAGCCGGCTGGGCCGCGAAGGAAGAGGACGCCTGGGAGATCCGCACCCGCAGGCCGTGGACGTACGTGACTCCGGCAGGCGCGGCGAACCGGGCGCAGGGTTGGAAGCTGCACGTCTCGGCGACGCCGCTGTCGGCGCCGGTGGTGCTGGCGCGCGCGGTGGAGGTGCTGGCCCGGCACCGCTGCTCGTTCAAGTTCGCCGCGACGATGGCCGAGCTGTCCGGTCTGGTGGCCAGGGAGCAGGACCGCGGGTCGGTGGGCAAGTTCATCACCGTCTACCCGCCCGACGACCGGGCGGCGACCGTGATCGCCGAGGAACTGCACGCCGCCACCTTGGGCCTGCCCGGGCCGCCCATCCTGTCCGACCGCGCGTACAAGCCGGGCAGCCTGGTCCACTACCGCTACGGGGTGTTCTCCGCGCCCTCCGTGCTGGACAACGACGGCTCCTACGCCTCGCAGCTGACCGCCCCCGACGGCGCCCAGGTGACCGACAAGCGCAACGCCTGGTACTCGCCGCCCCCGTGGGCGCCCTGCCCGTTCGAGTCGGGCAAGGCTCCGGTACGGGTGGCCGCGCCGCAGGCGGTGCTGCTGGCCGACCGGTTCGTGGTGCGCCAGGCCGTACGGCACAACGCCAAGGGCGGGGTCTTCCTGGCCGAGGACCGCGAGACCGGCGGGAACGTGATCGTCAAGCAGGCCAGGCCGCACGTCGGCGCCAGGCTGAACGGACATGACGAGCGCGACGCGCTGCGCCACGAATGGCGGATGCTCGACCTGTTCGGGCCGCTCGGCGTCACGGCGCGCAAGGTGACGCTGTTCGACAAGGACGACAACCTGTTCCTGGTCCAGGAGCGCATCGAGGGGACCGTGCTCACCGTCTGGGCCGGCGAGCGCGGAGCCGAAGGCCCGGACCCGCGCTGGCGCGAGACGGTGCTGGGCCTCGTGGGGCGCCTGGCCGAGCTGGTGGCGACGGTCCACGAGCGCGGCTACATCGTGCGCGACCTGACCCCGAACAACATCATCGTCATCGAGGACGGCGACTGCCGGCTGATCGACCTGGAGACCGCGGCGAGGCCCGGCACCCTGGTCGGGCGCACCCACACCCCCGGCTACGCGCCGCCGGAGCAGGAGAACTCCCCCGCCCTCGGCCCCTGCCCCGGCGTCGAAGTGGACCTGTACGCGCTGGGCGCGACGGTGTTCTACCTGGTGACCTCCTGCCAGCCGATGCTGGTCAAGGATCAGGACGAGCACGCCAGACCGTGGGACTCCCGGGTGCGCACGCTGGTCGACGTGGCCGTCGCCGGCGATCCCGTGGCCACCGAGCTGGCTCCCATGATTTTGGGGTTGATGGCGGAGGATCCCGCCCGGCGATGGGACCTGGCCAGGGTCCGTACGTTCCTGGACGGCCTGACCACCGGCCCGGAGGCGGGGAACGGTTACCGGCTCGCCACGGCCGACCAGGACCGGCTGCTGCACGACGGGCTGGCGTACACCCTGCGCACCATGGGCGGGGACGCGCGGCTCTGGCCCAGCACCGGGTACGGCGCCACCGCCGACCCCTGCGGCGTGCAGTACGGCGCGGCCGGCGTGCTCCAGCTGATGGCCTCCGTGCTGAGGACCTCCCCCCAGGAATCCCTCGCCACCGCCCTGCGCGACGGCGCGAACTGGATGATCCACCGCCTCGCGGGCGAACACCGCCCCTCGCCGGGGCTGTACTTCGGCCGGGCCGGCATGGCCTGGGCCCTGTACGAGGCGGGCACGGCACTCGACGACCACGACATCCGCTCGGCGGGCCTGGACCTCGCCCTCGACCTGCCCGTCAGCTGGCCGAACCCCGACATCTGCCACGGCCTGGCCGGCACCGGGACGGCGCTGCTGCATCTGTGGAACGCCACCGGCGACCCCAGATTCCGCGACCGGGCGAGCGACTGCGCCGACGAGCTGCTCAAGGTCGCGCAGCGCACCCCCGACACGGTGCTGTGGCCCATCCCCCAGGACTTCGACTCCGCGCTGGCGGGCGTCGTGCACTACGGCTTCGCCCACGGCGTCGCCGGGGTCGGCGCGTACCTGCTGGCCGCCGGCGTCGCGCTCGGGCGCGAGGACTGCCTGGAGACCGCCGTCGCCGCGGGCCGTACCCTGCTGGACGCGGTCGACTACCACGGTGAGGCGGCCTGGTGGGGGGAGGGCCCGCACGGCGGGGCGAAGATGCCCCACTGGTGCAACGGATCCTCGGGGATCGGAACGTTCCTGGTGCGCCTGCACACGGCCACCGGCGACTGGGACGCGCTGGAGGTGGCCAGGGCCGCCGCCAGGGCGGTGCACGGCCACCGGCTGCGCTCCGGCACCGCGGCCTGCCACGGTCTGGCCGGAGACGGGCAGTTCCTGCTGGACCTGGCGGACCTGGCCGACGATCCGATCTACCACGAGCAGGCCGAGGAACTGGCCGCCGTGCTGTGGACGCGCGCCACCGTGCGCGACGGGCTGCTCGTGGTGCCCGACGAGAACGCCCTTGAGGTGACGTTCGGCTGGAACACCGGGCTGGCCGGGGTGCTCGCCTTCCTGTGGCGGCTGCGCCACGGCGGTCCCCGCCCGTGGATGGTCTCCGATGAGGTGGCCGCGCGATGAGCACCGTCACCACCCTGCCCACGGAACTCAGGCGGATCAGCTTCCGGTTCTCCGGCAACGGGCACTATGCCACCTGCCTGGCCGCGTACGGCCGTGACAAGCTCATGCCGGAGCTGTGGGACCTGACCGGCCCCGCGCCGCGGCCCTGCCTGTTACCCACTCGCGAAGGCGAGACCTCCTGGACGCTCCCGCTCCCGACCGGGGACGGCGACGTGCTGCTGTGCCGCCACGGCAAGGGGTCGGCGCGGTTGCTGCTCGCCGTCCCCGGCCCGGACGGCGCGCCGGCCGAGGAGTACGAGCTGCTCACCCCGCGCAGCGGAGGGCTCAGGATCGTCGCCGGGGTCGCGCCGGGCACCGCCGCCCTGCTGTTCGAGAGCGGCGCGGACGGACGCACCACGGTGTGGCGCGTGTCAGGGCGCGCCGAGGCTCCTGAGCAGGTCGCCAGGCTGACCGGTGCGGTTGGCGGGGGAGTCTGGCTCGACGAGGACGGCCGGCGGCTCGCGCTGGCCCGCCCCGAGCCGGGTACCGGCGGCACGCTCGTCCTCGACCTCACCACCGGCCTTCTGACGGCACTCGACGGGCCGGCGGACGGGGAGCACCTGCTGATGGCCGCGCCGCGCACCGGCGTGCTGCTCACCGCGGCACAACGCGATGGAGCGTTCCGGCTCGGCGTCCGGCACCGCGACGACCCGGCGCCGACGGCGTTCCCCGAGCGGCTGAACCGCGTCGAGGGCACCGTCGCACCGCTGACCCTGGACCCCGACGGACGGCACCTGGCCCTGTCGGTCGTCCGCCGCAGCCGCTCCGACCTGCTGCTGCACGACCTCGTGGCGGACACCGCCGTCGAGGCCGAGCTGCCGGCCGGGACGTTGCAGCCGCTGGCGCGCTGGACCACCGGCGGGCTGCACCTGCTGCACAGCACGCCGGACCGCCCGCTCGGCGTGGTCACCCTGACCGACCCGCTCCGGCCCCGGGCGCGGGCCGCCGCCGAGGAGCACGCGGGCGGCTGGGCACCGGCCCGTACGGTGGACCACCAGGGCCCGGCCGGGCCGATCGAGGCCATCGTGTACGGCGACCCGGCGACGAGCGAGCAGGTCGTCCTGGCGCTGCACGGCGGCCCGGAAGCCGCCTGGCCCTTCGGGTTCGATCCGCTGTTCCAGCGGATGGCCGCGGCGGGCATGGCGGTGGTGGCGCCCAACCAGCGGGGGAGCACCGGTTACGGCGCCGCGCACCGCGACGCCATCCACGGCGCGTGGGGCGGCCCCGACCTGGCGGACATCCTGCAGCTGGGGCGCACGCTGGCCGAAGCGCGCGGCCCGGGCCGGCAACGGCCCATGCTGTACGGCATCAGCTACGGCGCCTACCTGGCCCTGCTGGCCGCCGCCGCGGAGCCGGACCTGTGGACCAGGGCCGCGGTCGTCGCGCCGTTCCTGTCCGGGCGGGAGCTGTACCAGGACGGGGCGCAGCGCGTACGCACGCTGCTCGATCGGCTCGGCGGCCGCGCGGAGGCGGACGACGAGCTCGGCCCGCGCGACCTGGCCCGGCTGGCGGACCGGATGCGCCTGCCGATCATGATCATCCACGGCCTCCAGGACTCGATCATCCCGGTCACTCACTCCCGGCGGCTGCACGGCCGGTTGCTGGCGGCCGGTCACCCGGTGCCGCCGGTCTACCTGGAGATCCCCGTGGCCGACCACGACCCGCTGGCCTCCGGCGACGGACACCTGATCACCGGCCTGCTCATCGACTTCCTGAGCGGCAGGCCCGTCACCGCCTAGCGGATGCTCACAGACCCCGGCCCGTCGACGCGGGCCGGTACCCCACGCCGTCTCGAAACGAGCGGCACCACCCAAGAAAGGAGAACGCGATGGAAATCGACATCAAGGCGCTGGACATGCTCCCGGCCGCCGAGGAGGCCGCGCTGTGGCCCTGTCTCATCACCTGCGAGGTCAAGACCTGCAAGGACAGCTGCTGGGTCACCATCTGACGAAAAATCCCCATTACTGAAGGAGAGAACACCATGGAAATCGACATCAAGGCTCTCGACATGCTGCCGGCCGCCGAGGAGACCTCGCTGTGGCCCTGCGTCATCACGTGCTTCATCTCGTGCAAGAACGACAGCTGCTGGATCACCGTCTGATGGAAATCGACATCAAGGCCCTGGACATGCTCCCGGCCGCAGAAGAGTCCTGGCTGTACCCCTGCACGCTGAGCTGCTTCGGCGTGACGTGCGAGGGCGATGAGACCTGTTTCATCACCCTCAGCCTGTCCTAGTGAAATCCCCGGGTCACCGCCGCCGGCGGTGGCCCGCCGGGTCCGTCGAGAGAGGAGCGGAAGGATGTCGGATCCCGTGGCAGGCACCGCCGGGGAGCGGGTGACCCACGAGCACGGCGACCGCCTGCTCGCCTCTCTCGCACGGCGCGCCTGGCGGCCGCTGGCGGTGGTCACCGCCGCGACCGCCGCCGCCTCGGCCGCGACACTGGCCATGCCCGCCCTGCTGGCCGCCGCGGTGGACAGGGTGCTCGCGGGCGAGGACGTGCTCGCCGCGGCGGCGCGGCTGGCCCTGGTCCTGGCCGTCATGACCCTCGCCGACCTGGTGTGCCACGTCGCGGGCGCCGCGGCCAACGCCTCGGCGACCTCCGCGCTGCGCCTGCGGTTCACCGGCCACATCCTGCGCCTCGGCGTCGGGGAGGCCCGCCGGTTCCCGACCGGGGAGCTGGCCAACCGGCTCGTGAGCAACACCGCCGGGGCCGGGCAGGTCCCGCTGGCCCTGCTGGACACCGCCGCCGGGCTCGTCACCGCGGCAGGCGGCATCACCGCGCTCTTCCTCATCGACTGGCGCACCGGGCTCGCTTTCGTGGCCGGCCTGCCCGTCGCGCTCGTCATCATCCTCCTGTTCGTCTCCCGGATGTCCGGGCTGTACGACCGCTACCAGGAGACGCAGGGCCGGCTGGCGGCGCGGCTCACCGACACCCTGGCGGGCATCCGTACCGTGCGGGCCTCCGGCACCGCCGACCGCGAGATCGCCCGCGTGCTCACCCCGCTGCCCGAGCTGTCCGAGACCGGTCACGCCCTGTGGCGGGCCCAGGCCCGTGGAGGGTGGCGGATCGGCCTGGTGCTGCCGCTCATGGAGGTGGCGGTCCTCGCCGTGGCGGGCCTCGGCGTCGTGGCCGGCCGCCTCGAACCCGGGCAGCTGCTGGCCGTGGCCGGGTACGCCACACTGGGCCTGTCGTTCATCGAACACGTGGACGCGGTGATGAGCGTGGCGCAGGCCCGCTCGGCGGCGCGGCGGGTCTCGCAGGTGCTCGCTCTGCCCA
Organism: Nonomuraea sp. NPDC003201; assembly: GCF_053590415.1. NCBI lineage: Bacteria > Bacillati > Actinomycetota > Actinomycetes > Streptosporangiales > Streptosporangiaceae > Nonomuraea > Nonomuraea sp. NPDC003201. The sequence goes on along the minus strand of NZ_JBSFTC010000024.1, from coordinate 50,894 downwards.
CCCAGGCTCCCGGTACGAGCCCGGCCCCCGAAGGCCCCGGCACGTTGTCGTTCCGCGGCGTCACCGTCACGCGGGACGGCGCCCGGCTGCTCGACGGGCTCGACCTGGAGCTCCCCGCAGGATCCCTGACCGCCGTCGTCGGGCCGTCCGGCGCGGGAAAGACGACGCTGGCCATGGTGGCGGGCAGGCTGCTGGACCCCGACCGCGGGCAGGTGCTGCTCGACGGCCGGCCCCTGGCCGAGCTCGCCCCCGACGCGCTGCGCGACGTCGTCGCCTACGCCTTCGAACGCCCCGCGCTCCTCGGCGGTGACCTGGCCTCGGCCATCGCCTACGGGCGGCCCGGCACCAGCCTTGCCGCCGTACAGGAGGCCGCCGCCTCCGCCCGCGTCGACGACGTCATCCGCCGGCTCCCCCAGGGGTACGACACCCCGGCCGCGGGCGCGCCGCTGTCCGGCGGCGAGCTCCAGCGCCTCGGCCTGGCTCGCGCGCTCGTACGGCGCGCCCGGGTGACGGTGCTCGACGACGCCACCTCCAGCCTCGACACCGCCACCGAGGCTCAGGTGACCCGCACCCTCGTGGACGGGATGCGCGGACGCACCCGCCTGGTCGTCGCGCACCGGGCGACGACCGCCGCCCACGCCGACCTGGTCGTCTGGCTCGAGAACGGCCGGATCAGCGCTCAGGGCACACACCGCGAGCTCTGGAACGACCCGTCCTACCGAGCCCTGTTCGCCGCCGAGGAAACCAGTGGAAAGGAGGAGGCGTGTCCGGTGCTTCGCTGACCCCGCTCCTGGGGCCGCGCACGCTCAGCGCGCCGCGCCTGCTGCTGGCCCTGCTCCGGCCGCGCAAGCGCCCGCTGGCCGTGGCCCTGGCCCTGTCCGCCGTCGAATCGGCTCCGACGCTGCTGTCCGGGCTGCTCATCGCCGCCGCGATCGACCGCGGGTTCCTGGCGGGGCGGCCGGGGACCGGACTCGCCCTGCTCGGGCTGCTGGCCGCCGTCATGTCGCTCAAGGCGGTGGCCACCCGGTTGACGCTCCCCGTCCTGGCCAAGGTCGTCGAACCGCTGCGCGACGACCTCGTACGGGCCGTCGTCACCGCCACGGTGACCCGCGCGGCCGGCGGCGCCGAACCACCCGACACCGCCGCCGTCAACCGGCTCACCGCGCAGGTGGAAACGGTGCGGAACCTGGTGTCCGCCCTGCTGCGCAGCACCCGCCAGCTCGGCATGTCGTTGATCGCCGCGCTGGTGGGGCTGCTGGCCCTCTCTCCGCCGGCGGCCGCCATCGCCGTGGGACCGGTGGTGCTGGCCCTGGCGGTGTTCGGCTGGCTGCTGCGTACGCTGGCGAGCCGGCAACGCGCGCTGATCCTGGCCGACGAGCGGCTCACGGCCGAGGCCACCCCGATCCTGTCCGGACTGCGGGACGTCGCCGCCTGCGGAGCCCACGACCAGGCCCGCGCGACGGTGGACGCCGCGGTCTCCGCGCAGGTGGCGGCCACCATGTCCATGGCCTGGGCGGGCACCGGCCGGCGGCTGGTCGTCACGCTCGGCGTCCACGTCCCGCTGCTCGTCCTGCTGATCGCCGCCCGTCCCCTGGTCGAGGGCGGCCACCTGAGCGCGGGAGAGGTCATCGGCGCGGTGACCTACCTGGCCACCGGGCTCGACCCGGCGTTGCGCATGCTCATCAGCACGGTCGGCGGGTGGGGAGTGGCCCTCGCCGTCACGCTGCGCAGGATCGCCGAGTCCGTCACCGTGCCGGCGGGCTCCCCGCGGACCGGGACCGGGCCCGGACCGCTCGGGCACCGGCTCGACGCCGAACGGCTGACCTTCGGCTACGCGCCCGGGGCGACACCGGTCGTACGCGACCTCGACCTCGCGATCCCCGAAGGGGAGCATCTGGCCGTGGTCGGCCCGAGCGGCGCGGGCAAGTCCACCCTGTCGATGCTGCTGACCGGGCTCCTGCCACCGACCGGCGGCCGGATCCTGCTCGGCGGACTCCCGCTCGACGAGACTCCGGAACACCGCCTGCGCACGTTGATCGCCCTCGTGCCCCAGGAGGCGTACGTCTTCGCCGGAACCGTCCGCGAGAACCTGGCCTACCTCGGCGCGGACACCGACGCGCGGCTGCGGGCGGCGGCCGCCGCCGTGGGCGCCCTGCCGCTGGTCGAACGGCTCGGCGGGCTCGACGCCGTCATCGAGGAGCCCGCCTCGCTCTCCGCCGGGGAGAAGCAGCTCATCGCCCTGGCCCGCGTGCACGCCTCGCCCGCGCGGACCGTCGTGCTGGACGAGGCCACCTGCCACCTCGACCCGGCCGCCGAGCAGCGCGCCGAGGAGGCGTTCGCCGGACGCGACGGCACGCTCGTCGTCATCGCGCATCGCATCAGCTCCGCCATGAGAGCGCGGCGCGTCCTGCTGATGGACGGCGGCACCACGACCGCCGGAACGCATCAGGAACTGCTCACCCGATCCCCCCTGTACGCCGACCTGGTCGGCCACTGGCGCACGAACGAGAAAAGGACCATGCCATGAGCACCCCGAACGGGCCCAGCGACATCGTCTGGGACGTCACCTACGCCTGCCCGCTGCGATGCGTGCACTGCTACTCCGAGTCCGGCAGGCGGCCGGCCCGGCAGCTGAACCACGACGAGATGCTCAAGGTCGCCGACGCGATCGTCTCCATCGGCCCGCGGGCGGTGGAGTTCGCCGGCGGCGAGCCGCTGCTGGTCAGAGGCATCACCGAGGTCGCCGGGCGGATCCGCGAAGCGGGGGTGGGCGTCAACGTCTACACCGGCGGATGGACGCTCGACCGCCGCTCGGCCGAGGAGGTGACCCGGGTCTTCTCCCGGATCACCGTGAGCGTCGACGGGGCCGACGCCGAGGTGCACGATCGGATCCGCGGGCGGGCCGGTTCGTTCGAGCGGGCGATGAACGCGCTGACCCTGCTGAACGACCTCTCGGAGGAGCGGGTGGCCAACGGCCTCGACCCGGTCGAGTTCGGGGTCGACTACGCGGTCCTGCGCTCCAACCTCCACCAGGTGGAGGAGTTCTGCCGCACGGTCGCCCCTCGCTTCCCGTACCTGCGCTTCCTCACCTTCGCCGCCGCGGTGCCGTCCGGGCTCGCGAGCCGGCAGGGGTTCGCCGACCACGAGCTGCTGAGCTTCGACCAGTTGGGCGCGCTGGTGAGCGGCGAGCACGTCGAACGCCTGCGCTCCCTCGCACCCCGCCAGGTGCAGGTGGCGACGTCGGACAACATGGTCCTGATGATGCATCCGAACGCCCTGCGCCGCTACGGATTCCCGCTGCTGCAGGTGGAGCCGGACGGCGAGGTGCGCGCGATGCCGATCTACGAGGGCACCGTCGGCAGCCTCCTCACCGAGGACGCCGGCACGCTGTGGCGGCGCGCGGTGGAAAGGTGGAGCGACCCCGTGGTGGTGGAGGCCCTGTCGGCGGTTCGGTCGATGGAGGACTGGGCCGAGGCGACCCGGCGCATCGACTACCACTTCGGCACCGACGAGGTCCGCCGCCGCATCGACCGCCGCCCGGCGCTGGTCCCGGCACCGGCCGGGAGGTGACAGGCGTCAGGCCACGGGGTGGGGTGCGGTGCGGGGCCGGGCGGCCAGCAGGTGGTCGATGAGCGCGAGCAGCACGTCGCGGGCCGCCGTCCGGTCGCGGGCGTCGCAGAGCACCAGCGGCACCTGCGGGTCGAGGTCGAGCGCCTTGCGGATCTCCTCCGGCGTCCGGTCCTTGACGCCGTGGAAGCAGTTGACGCCGACGACGAAGGGGATGCCGCGGCTCTCGAAGAAGTCGATCGAGGCGAAGCTCACGTCCAGCCGCCGGGTGTCGACCAGGACGACCGCGCCCATCGCCCCGTGGACCAGGTCGTTCCACATGAACCAGAAGCGTTCCTGCCCGGGGGTGCCGAACAGATAGAGCACCAGCTCGCGGTTGATGGTGATGCGTCCGAAGTCCAGCGCGACGGTGGTGGTGGACTTGCCGCTCACGCCGTCCAGATCGTCGACGCCGACGCTGGCGTGGGTGAGATATTCCTCCGTACGCAGTGGGGCGACCTCGCTCACCGCGCCGACCATGGTCGTCTTCCCGACGCCGAACCCGCCGGCGATCAGGATCTTCACCGCCAGGGGAGCGTCGTCCCCTTGGTCAGAGCTTGCGTAAGCCATCCCTCACCGCCTCAAGAATTGTCACATCGGGAAGACCGCCGCCCGCCTGGGCGAAGGCCAGCGGTGGCCGGGCCCGCATCTGACCGTTCTCGATCAGGTCGCCAATGAGGATCTTGGTCACTGACACCGGGAGGTTCAGCGCCGAGGCGACTTCGGCCACCGCCAGCGGCCGCTCGCACAAGGCGAAGATGGTGCGGTGCTCCGGCTGCATGCGCCGCAGCCCGCGTCCGGTCTGCGAGGAGACGCCGGAGAGCGAGGTCACCAGCGTGATCAGCGTGAGGTCGTCCCGCTCTGGGGCGGTCCGTCCGCCGGTGATCGTGTAGGGGCGGACAAGGGGCTCGTCGGCGTCATCGTCGTCGAACCCCTCAGTCCAGTGCTTCATCCGCGTCTCCCCGCGTCATCGGCCTGCGGGGTACGCGCGTCGGTGCCCAGCTTCTGGCCGACCTGCTGGACGAGGGTGTGCATCGCGACGCTCATCAGCTCGGCGTCCACCTCCTGGGAGGCGACCACGGCCAGATGGGTGCCGCGGCCGGCGGTCGTGATGAACAGCCACAGCTCGGCCATCTCGATGATGACCTGCTGCACCGGTCCGCCGCTGAAGAGCTGCCCCACACCGCGAGCCAGGCTCTGCTGGCCGGTGGCGATCGCGGCGAGGCGTTCGGCGTCCGAGCGCTCGATGGTCCGGGACCGGCTGATCACCAGGCCGTCGTCGGACAGCACGATGGCGTGCCGGGTGCCCGCGACCTGATCGACCAGACCGTCCAGGAGCCAGTCCAGGTCTGCGTTGGTGGCGGTGGTTCGCTGCGTCATCATCGATCTTCCGTCGTGGGTGAGCCGGGCTCGGGGGATCCGTCCGGCCGGGGCTGGAAGGCGTCATCACCGGTCCGGCGCCTGCGAGACTGCCTCTGGAACGCGCCGATTGTCGCACTGGATCGGCCGGGCTGCTCGCGTGGGGCCCAGGCCTCCTGCTCGGTCTGTTCATCCTCGTTCGCCGGGACTTTGAGCTCGGTGACCAGGCTGGCCTGGCGCACCCGCTGGGGCAGCGGCCGGCGGGCGGACGGCGGGAGGGCGTCGTCCGGGATTCCGGTGGGCGCCGTCACGTACGCCATCGCGCGGCCCCTGGAGCGGGTCGGCAACTGCCCGTCCGCCGGTTCCTCCTGCGGGCGAGGCTCCGGACGGGTCGCCTCCGGTGCCGGTGCCGGGGCCGGTGCCGGGGCCGGGGCGGCCTCCTCGGGCACCGCCCGCGGACGGTCCACCACCAACGCTTCCGGGAGCAGCACGATGACCCGGGTGCCGCCGAAGGCCGACGACCGCAGCTCCACCTGGAGGCCCAGGCTCGCGGCGAGCCGGGCGACCACGTACAGGCCGAGCCGGACGTCGTCGGCGTGGGTCATCACGTCGAGCTGCGGCGGCGACTTCATCAGGGCGTTGGCGGCGGCGTACTGCTCGGCCTCCATGCCCAGGCCGCGGTCCTCGATCTCCACGGCGACGCCCCGGCTGACCGGCGCGGCCCGCACCTCGACGGGGGTCATCGGCTTGGAGAAGGTGGTGGCGTTCTCCATGAGCTCCGCCAGGACGTGGACGAGCGGTCCCACCGCGCGCTCGCTCACCCAGGACTCGCCCTCGACGTCGATCGAGATCCGCCGGTAGTCCTGGACCTCGCCCTGCGCGGCGCGCAGCACGTCGAGCAGGTGCACCGGCTTGCGCCAGCGGCGCTGCGGCTGCCCGCCGCCGAGGATCACCAGGTTCTCCTCGTAGCGGCGCAGCCGGGCGGTGAGGTGGTCCAGGTCGAACAGGCCCTCCAGCACCTCGGGGTCCTCGTGCTTGCGTTCCAGCTCGTCGAGCTTCTTCAGCTGCAGGCCGATGAGGATCTGGGTACGGCGGGCGATGCGCTGGAGCATGCGCTGGAAGCCGCGGTGCTGTTCGGCCTGCCGCACGGCGGTGAAGACCGCGCTGCGGCTGGCCAGGTTGAGGGCCTGCCCCAGCTCGCCGAGCTCGTCGGGGGTGGGCTTGAGCATGTGGACTTCCGCGTCCACGTCGACGTCCTCGCCACGCTCCAGGCGGGCGACCACCTTGGGCAGCCGCTCCTGGAGCTCCTGGGCGTCCTCGCGCAGGTGCAGGATGCGCCGGCGAAGGATGGAGGTGAGACGCCAGCTGGTGAAGATCACCAGACCCAGGGCGAGCAGGCCCACGCTGGTGACGCTCATGAAGATGACGAAGAGTATGCCGGTGTGGTCGTAGCCGATCTTGCTGACGTCGGCGAGCCGGAGCCGCAGGAGCTGCGTCACCTGCTCGGTGACCGTGTCCACCGAGGAACGCCACTCGGTGCTGTCCCCGCGCAGGGTCACCTGGTTGCCGCCCGAGGGAGTCAGCCGCTCCTCCAGCGCGGTCATGGCCAGCCACGCCTTGCCGGTCATCAGCGTCTCGTACCGCTTCTCGTCGCCGATGAGGCTGGGGATCACCTGGGAGCGCATGAGGTGTTTCCTGGTGCCGGCGGCGTCGGTGACGAGGCCGTACTCGTCCTTCGTCAGGTGCCCCGTCTTCCAGCCGCGGGCCAGGACGGCGTCCTCGCGGCCGATCAGGTTGACGACCCAGAACAGGTCGACCAGGGTCTGCGCTCTGCTGTTCACCTGGCCCTCGTCGGTGTGGCTGAGGACGGTCAGCACGCGCAGGTCCGACTCGATGACCCCGCTGTAGTAGTCGAACGCCTTCTGCGGGCTGGCCCAACCGGCGTCCACCGCCCGGCGCTGCTCGTCGAGGAGGTTGAGGCTGCGGTCGGTACGGGAGATGGCGTCGGCGAGCCCCTCCGGCCCCTTGGCGGTGTCCAGGGCCGTCAGGGGACGGAAGGCGCTCATGGCCTGGTCGGTCACCGCGCGCTGCTTGGCGAGCTTGCCCGCCGCGGCGCCACCGGGGTCGGCCTGCGTCTCCGCGGTGAGCAGCCGTTCCTTGTCGAGGCTGAAGAACAGGTCGGACGCGGGCACGCCGACGGTCTTGGTGGCCAGATCCATCTGGGCCTTCTCGGCTCGCCACTGGGAGGACAGCTGGAACATGCCCGAGGCCAGCAGCGGGGTGAAGGTCAGGCTCGGCACGAACACGATGATGAGCAGCACCGTACGCAGGGGCAGCCGGCGGGCACCGGCCAGCCGTCGCGGCTGGGACGACGCGCTCCCGTCGCCCACGGTCTCCGTCCGCCGTCGCCCGGCCCTGCCCCATCCAGCCACGTGGAGGACACTCTCCTCACCAATCGGTGACAATCACCCAACTAGGCGATTGGTGCCTGATAGTAGCCATACGGCAGTTGAGTCGAAAGCCCCGCTTTCCCGGGCTTTGCCGCCCCCGGCGTGGGCCAGGGGCGGCGGCGGGTTCACCTGTAGCCGGCGGCGACGATGTTGGCCTGCACCGCGTTCTCGGTGGCGTCCGTCGGATAGCCGGAGGTCATCACGCCTTCGTAGAAGGTGCCGGCGGAGCCGTTGCTGTTGTCTCCGCCGATGCCGAGGATGATGGCCCCTTCCTTCTTCATCGGGTTGTAGCCCGCGACGTTGGGGCGTGCCCCGTTGTAGTAGGTGGACAGGTTGCCCGACTGGGCGTTGCCGGCCCGGATCGACCAGTGGTTCGGCTCGCCTTTCACGATGGCGGTCAGGTAGCGGTGGTTGACGGTCGGGTCGTTGGCGTTGTAGCCCGCGTTCACCCCGGAGAAGAGGCCGTTCTCCAGGTCGGCCATGACCCAGGGGCCGTTGCCCGTGCCGTAGCCCCAGACCTTGATGTTGCCGAAGTAGATGGCCTCCATCGTGCCGTTGCCGTTGTCGCGGCTGTTGGTCTCGGCGTTGCCGTAGTCGAAGCAGCAGCCGCCGTTGTAGTGCGTGCCGTCGAAGATGGCGTACATGCCCTCCGGCTGGTCTCCCCTGGCGACGCCGTTGGTGTTGTTGTTGCGGTAGCCGGTGCCGGGGGCCACATAGACGCCGTACGCCTTGTGGCCGTTGACCGTGGTCGGCGCCGCGGTCGCGTTCGCGAGGTTGTCGTATCCGCCCGGGGCCGGGCCGGAGAAACCGCCGGGAGGCGCCTGGGTGAGGTGGTTACCCCGGCCGGACTGGTCGTAGATGATGGTGATGAGGCAGGTCGTGCCGGCGCAGAACGAATCCTGCGTGGCTGCGTTGGCGGACCCGCCCGCGCTGAGCACGCCGATGTTCTGGGTGGCGTTGTCCGAGGAGCGGCGTACCTGGTAGAGCGAGCCGTTGTAGGAGGCGTACAGGGCGCGGGTCGTGCTGTGCGCCGCCACGCACGGCGTGCCGCCGGCGGCGTAGATGTCGCACGGCTGGTTCGACGACGGCGGCGGCGTGACGGTGGGGGTGGGAGTGGGGGTGGAGACGCCGCCGGTGCAGGTGACGCCGTTCAGGGCGAAGCTCGTCGGCACCGGGTTGGAGCCGCTGTACGCCCCGTTGAACCCGAAGCCGGTGCTGCCGCCGCTGGGGATGCCGGCGTTGTAGCTGACGTTGGACACCGTGACCTGGGAGCCGGACTGGGTGTAGGTGCCGTTCCACAGCTGGGTGATGGTCTGACCGGCGGGGAACGCCCAGGTGAGCTTCCAGCCGTTGATCGGGTCACCCAGATTGTTAACGCTAACATTTGCGCCGAAACCTCCGGGCCACTGGTTGGTCACCGTGTAGGTGACCTGGCAACCGGCTGCGACGGCCGACGCGACGTGCGTTCCGGCCAAACCAACACCGGCCGTCAACAGCGCGGCGACGGCCGCGGCCGACAGTTTCCACCGTCGGCGGAAAGAGCTGACATGTCGCACTGGTGTTTTCCCATTCTCCGAGATGCGGTCGAGCCGACGGTCCTCGGCGGGGAGCGATTAGTCAACGAGCTCGGCTCCCTTCAATTCCGGATCCCCGCTGACCTGGGGCTCGGCAGCTGGGGGAACCGGTCGGAGGAGAAACTTTCATCCGTTTCTTCGGCAACGATCGGTAGATCGCTCGGGGCTGCTGTGGCGGATGCGCTCAAACACAAAAATCGTGATTACATATGACGCTTGGGCTTTGACGTGCTATTTGCGATTAACGAGGTAACTGAGAATATCTGTATGGGTATGTCCGGTTCCATCTGAGTGTCCGCTGAAACGGCGGATGCCAGGTTCCGGACCGATCTATCCATGAACGGAAACGAGACACGTGAACACCAACAGTCGGCGGACGCGAGGGCGACTCGCAGCACTAGCTATCACCGGCGCGGTCGCCGGTGTCATGCTCCTTCCACTGGGCCAGGGGGTGGCCTCCGCGAGCGCGGCCGGCGGCCCGCCGGCGCCGCGTAAGGTGACCCGCGTGGTGCAGCAGGCCGCGCCGAGGGTCGTCAGCCACGAGAAGCCCGTCTTCATTCCTCGGTTCATCCGGCAGGGACGCGAGCGCGTCTTCGTCGACGTGGAGAACCGCAACCGCAACCTCAACAGGCACGAGCGCCGGCGTGAGCGCCGCCACCACGAGCACCAGGACAATCACAAGAACGATGGCACCTGGACCGACAACTCCGCCACCGAGACCCCGGAGTGGTCGGAAGACACCTCGGCGGAGTGAGGGGTCCTTCCGCTGACACCGCGGCCGGCGCCGGGTGAGAATCGCTCGCGCCTGCTCGGTGACGGTGGACGATATCGGCGTCGAGGAACAATGGAGTGGTTTATCCATTGTTCCCGACGCCGAACTCGGCGTTAGGCTTCGGTCGTATGGATGTGATCTCTCCTCCCAAGTTGAACGCAGGCGACGTCGTACGAGTGGTGGCCCCGGCCATGTCCCGCTCGATGGTCATGGAGCACGATCACACCGACCTCATCAGGTCCCGATTCGCCGAGCTCGGCCTGACGCTCTCCTACGGCGCCCATGTCGATGAGCGGGACGCGTTCGACTCGTCCAGCGTCGCCTCGCGGGTGGCCGATCTGCACGAGGCGTTCGCGGATCCGTCGGTGGCGGCGATCCTGACGGTCATCGGCGGCTACAACTGCAACGAACTCCTGCCGTACCTGGACTGGGAGCTGATCCGCGCCAACCCGAAGATCTTGTGCGGCTACTCCGACATCACCGCCCTGCAGAACGCCATCCTCGCTCGCGCCGGGCTGGTCACCTACTCCGGTCCGCACTGGTCGACGTTCGGGATGCGGGATCACTTCGAGGAGACCCTGCGCTGGTTCACCTCGGTCATGTTCGACACCGCTCCGGTCGCGCTGACCCCGGCGGTGCGGTGGACCGACGATCTCTGGTTCCTCGACCAGGACAAGCGCGAACCGATCCCCAACGAGGGATGGTGGCCGCTGCGGCCCGGCACCGCCGAGGGACGCATCGTCGGCGGCAATCTGTGCACACTGAACCTGCTGGCGGGCACCCCGTACATGCCATCCCTCGACGGCGCGATCCTGATCGTCGAGGACGACCTCGAGTCGCACCCGGGGAAGTTCGCCCGTGACCTGACCTCACTGCTGCAGCTTCCCGACGCCCCCAAGATCCGAGGACTGGCCGTCGGACGGTTCCAGCAGGCCAGCCGCATGTCCCGCCCGCTGCTGGAACAGATCATCGCCACCCAACCGGCGCTGAGCCGCGTCCCGGTCCTGGCCAACATCGACGTCGGCCACACCAACCCCCTGGCCACCTTCCCGATCGGCGGCCAGGCCGGGCTCGCCGTCACCGACACCGAGTCGAGCCTGACGCTGCTCCGCCACTGACCGCCCGGATCAATGTGCGGGGCGGAGTGCGAAGACGGCCAGCGCGGCGGCGATCAGGAAGCCGAGGCCGCCGACGACGACGTCGGCGTGCAGGCCCGCGACGAGACCGCCGCCCGCGACCAGCGTGCCGACCAGCGCCACCCCGATCGCGCTGCCGGTCTGACGGGCGGCGTTGAACACCGCGGAGGCCGCCCCGCCGAGCTCGGGCGGCGCCGCCTCCATGATCGCCGCGGTGGCGGCCGGCATCGTGAAACCGGTCCCGAAGCCGGTGAGCATCAGCGGTACGACCAGCGCCCAGTAGCTCGTGCCGGCGTCGGCCGGCAGCCAGCTCAGCAGGCCGATCCCGCCGATGACCAGCCCGTACGCCATCGGCGGGCGCGGCCCGGTGCGCGCGGCGACCCAGCCGCTCAGCGGCGAGGCGATCGGCGGCATCAGGGCCATCGGCAGCATCGCCAGCCCGGTCGCCATCGCGTCGAGGTGCCGTACCTGCTGGAAGTACAGCGGCACGACGAACAGCAGGCCGTAGAAGCCGAGGTTGAGCAGCACGCCGATGGCGGCCGAGGCGGAGAAGCGGCGGCTCGCGAACAGCTCCAGCGGCAGCATCGGCGCGCTCGCCCGGCGTTCGAGCAGCAGGAACGCCGGCAGCGCGAGCACGAACAGGGCCAGCCCGCCCAGCACCACCGGCGAGGTCCAGCCGCTCGCCCCGGCCTCGATCAACGCCGCGGTCAACCCGGCCAGGCACAACGCCCCGGCCACCTGCGCCGGCACGTCCAGCCCTCTGCGCCCCGTACCCCGCTCTGCCCGGCCGGGGACGTGCCGTACGGTGAGCAGGACGCCGAGCAGGCCGAACGGGATGTTCACGAAGAACACCGCCCGCCAGCCGATCGCGGACACCAGCACGCCGCCGAGCACCGGCCCCGTGCAGGCGGCGATCCCCGCGACCATGCCCCACACGCCGAACGCCCGCGCCCGCGCCTCCCGCTCCGGGTACGCGTCGCGCAGCAGCGCCAGCGAAGCCGGCACCATGGCCGCGGCGCCGGCGCCCTGCACCAGCCGGGCCCCGATCAGCGCACCGGCCGACGTCGCCAGCCCGCACCAGGCCGAGGCCACGGTGAACACCGCCAGCCCGGCCAGGAAAACCGGCTTCCCGCCGAGCCGGTCGTTGAGCCCGCCACAGAACAGCAGCAGCCCGGCGAACGCCAGCGTGTAGCCGTCGACGACCCACTGCAGCTCGGTCAGCCCGGCGGGCAACCTGGCGCCGATCACCGGGATCGCCACGGTGACCACGGTGACGTCCAGGATGACCAGGAAATATCCGAGACAGAGCGCGATCAGCGGTGACCAGCCCGCGGTCCGCGAGAGGGACGCGGTCGGCTCTCTCGTTGTAGGGGTCATGCCTTCAGTCTGGAACGGAACTACTACGGCGAACGCCGAACTGTCGTCGTCCTAGACTGGCCTCATGTGGAAGACCGCCACGGAGGCCGACATCGCGCACGTCGCGGCGGCCATCGGCGATCCGACCCGGACCAAGGTGCTGCGCGCCCTCGCCGACGGCGGCGTGCTGCCCGCCAGCGCGCTGGCCGCCGAGGCCGGGGTGAGCATGTCCACGATCAGCGGCCACCTGACCAAGCTGCGCGAGGCCAAGCTGCTCACCGTCGAGCACGACGGCCGGCACCGCTATTACCGCCTGGCCAGCACCGACGTGGCGCGGGCGCTGGAGGAGCTGGCCAGGATCGCCCGGCCGCTGCCGGTCACGTCGCTGCGGGAGGACGTCCGCAACCAGGCGCTGCTGCGCGCCCGGCTCTGCTACGACCACCTCGCCGGGCGGCTCGGGGTGGTGCTGCTCGCTGCACTGGTGGACGGCGGCGTGCTCGCCGCCACCGGCGCGAACGGCTACCGGATCACCCCGGCGGGCCTCGGCAGGCTGGGGGAGTTCGGGATCGACGTCGAGGAGTTCTCCCGGCGGCGACCGGCGATCCGCTACTGCGTCGACTGGGGCGAGGGCCGCCACCACCTCGCGGGCGCGCTCGGCGCGGCCGTCGCGACCCGGCTGTTCGCGCTGGACTGGCTGCGCCGCGGCCGGGCCCGCCGGGTCGTCCAGCTCACCGACGCGGGCCGCACCGGCCTGCACGAGACCTTCGGCGTCCCCCTCGACTGGGACACCCCGCAAGCCGTATCCCGCTGATCCGGGCCGGTCGGGGCGCCGATGATCGGGTGCGTAGGACGGCGCCGGTCAGGGTCTAGAGTCGTCCACCGTGACCGAAACCCCCTCCCATCTGACCACGACGGCGGAGGCCTACGACGCCGTCGCCGTCCTGTACGCCGAGCTTTTCCATGATGCGCTCGACCGCCAGCCCCTGGACCGCGCGGCGCTCGCCCCGTTCGCGGAGCTCGTGCGAACCGGCGGTGCCGGGACCTCGGTCGCCGAGGTCGGATGCGGCCCCGGGCACATGACGGCGCACCTCCGGGACTTGGGGCTGGACGCCTTCGGCATCGACCTGTCCCCAGTGATGATCAACCTTGCCCGTGAGGCCCACCCTGACCTGCGTTTCGAGGTTGGTTCGATGGACGCCCTCGACCTGGCTGACGGGGAGCTGGGCGGCATCCTGTCCTGGTATTCCATCATCCACACTCCGCCGCAGGAACTGCCGCCGTACTTCGCCGAGTTCCGCAGAGTGCTGGCTCCGGGAGGCTACCTCCTGCTCGGCTTCTTCGACTCCGAAGGCGGGCCGGTGATGGAATTCGATCACAAGGTGACGCTTGCCTATCGCTGGCCGATCGACGGCCTCGCCGAACTGGCGCGCGAGGCAGGGTTCGTCGAGGTGGGACGAATGCTGCGCGAGCCCCAAGAAGACGAGCGGCAGTTCCGCCAAGGCCGTCTGCTGATGCGCAGACAGTAGATCCGACAGCCGGCCGGCGGCGCCGGCCACCTCGACTGCCAGAATCGCAGCGCGTGCAGCGCCGCTTCCCGAGAAGCGGCGCTGCCTCGGCTCAGCTGCAGCGCGCGACCCGGCTCACGGAGTACGGCTTGTAGGCGGCGGCGTAGAACTTCTTCTTGCCCTTGGTGTGGGCGTTGACGGTCATGCAGCGGTACTTGGCGGCCTTGTCGCCGACCGATCCCTTCCTGACGAACATGATCTTGACACTGACCTTGTGGCTGCAGTGGTTGTTGAAGTAGATGGTCGCGGTCGTGTTGCCCTCGCCCCAGGAGTAGTTGGCCCACTTGCCCCTGGGCTTGGAGCAACTGACGCTGTCGCGCTCGATCCCGGCTCGGGCCGACGCCGTACCAGCCTTCGTCGCGGCGGAGGCCGCGCTTGCCGGTGCCGAGGACAGCAGCTGTCTCTTGATGACATCAAGAGTTGAGGCTATAAAGAGATAGTGCATGAAGAGACGTCGGAGGACACGTTCTTCCGTGAGCTCGGAGGGGCCTGCGCCGAGCTGCGGCAGGCATTCGCCCGGCACGTGGGCATGAGCCCCCACCGCGTACAGCTGCTCGTCCGGCTGTGGCGTGACGGCGAGACCAGCCACAGCGACCTGCGCCGGACCCTGGGCATCGACGGTGCGAGCGTCACCCGGCTGGTCAAGGAGTTCGAGGCCGAAGGGCTGGTCGGTCGCCGCCTGGACCCGGCGGACAACCGCTACACCCTGTCCGCGCTGACCTCCGCCGGCGAGCGCGTCGCGGCCGATCTGGAGCGATCGCACCAGGCGTACCAGGAACGGCTTCTCGACGGCGTCACCCCGCAACAGCAGGAGATCGTGCTGGGCGTTCTACGCCGCATCCGCGCGAACATGATCGAGCAGGAGAGCCGATGACCGAAGACGTGCGGGCCGCTGCCCGGCGCATGTATGCGGCGTTCAACGCCCACGACCACGCCGCCACGGCGGAGATCTTCACCGCGGACTTCTACAGCCACCCTCTGGACACGACCGGCCCCGAGAGCGTCACCCGGTCGTGGCAACGGTTCCACGAGATCTTCCCGGATGCCCGGGTCGTCGTCGAGGACATGGTCGTCGAAGGGGACACGGCCGCCGTCCGTACGAGTGTGCACGGCATTCCCGGGCGGCAACCACCGACCATGCTGGAGATCTTCCGCGTGCGCGACGGACGGATCGCCGAGCTGTGGGGGCTGTCGTCGCTGCGACGCGACTCCTGACACAGCGGTTCGGCGCACGGCTGTGGCGCCGAAACCGCGTGACATCTCTTCCCTGGTCCGATCTACTGAGACCGGCTCAGGCGGGGAGCACCTTGAAGCGGCGGTTGACCAGGCTCGGGTTCTTGGCGCGTACGGCGCGCAGCCGCTCCGCGCCGATGACGGCCGACGCCACCCCCGGCGCCTCGCCCGCCGACGCCACCACCGTGCCCATCGGGTCCACGACCGCGCTCTGCCCGGTGCAGACGGGGCCGGTCTGGCCGCTGGCCAGGACGTACGCGGTGTTCTCGATCGCGCGGGCGCGGACCAGCGTGATCCAGTGGTCCTCCTTGGCGGGCCCGGCGACCCACGCGGCGGGTACGACGAAGGCCTCGGCCCCGGCGTCGACCAGGAACCGGGCCATCTCCGGGAAACGGAGGTCGTAGCAGGTCAGGACGCCGAAAATGAGGTCGTCCAGGGTGAAGACGAGCGGTTCCGGCGCGTGCGCCTGCACCCGGTCGGACTCCCGGTAGCCGAAGGCGTCGTAGAGGTGCACCTTGCGGTAGACGCCGAGCAGGTCGCCGCCCGCGTCCACGGCGAGCACGGTGTTGCTGGGCTTGCCGTGCTCCCCGGCGGGCGCCTCGGTCATGCCGGCGACGACCGCGATGCCGTGCTTCTTCGCCAGCGCGCCGATCGCGGTCGCGAAGGGCCCGTCGAGGGGCTCCGAGTCGGGGACGATGTCGGCCGTCACGTCCGGGTTGGAGTACATGGCGTTCTCCGGCAGGACGACGAGCCGCGCCCCTTGGGCCGCCGCCTGCTCGATCAGCCCGGTGGCGGCGTCGAGGTTGGCGGGCTTGTCGGTGGTGGCGCTGAACTGTCCGACGGTGACGAGCATGCAGGGTCTCCTAGTGGGTGAGTTCGTGGGTCTGGTCGAGCGCGGCCTTGAAACCGGCCATGATGGCGCCGTGCTCCATGGTCAGGACGAGCTGGTCGGCCCCGTTCTCCAGCGCGAACGCCTTCTCCTCCGGCGACCACGCCGGCAGCACCCAGGGTTTGCCCGCCGCGCGGGCCGCGTCCGCCACGATCCTGAGGTCGGCGAAGTCCCCCTCCGAGCGGGAGTAGGCGCCCCGGCCGCGGCGGATGGACAGGTCGCTGGGGCCGATGAAGACGCCGTCGACCGTGTCGAGCGCGAGGATGTCGTCGATCTGCTCGATGGCGCCCGCGTCCTCGATCATCGGGTAGACGCGGGTCTCGCGATCTTGGCGTACGATCCACTCGTCGTCGAACCCGCCGTACCGCGCCGTTCGTCCGCCCGCGAAGCTTCTGTCGCCCAGAGGGGGGAACTTCCCGAAGGCGCAGACGGCGGCCGCGTGCGCGGCGCCCTCGATGTGGGGCACGACGACGGCGGTGGCCCCGAAGTCGAGGGCCTGCTGGATCGGCCCCCGCTCGGGACCGAGCACCTTGGCCAGCACCTCCAGGCCGAGACCACGGAGGAACGGGATGAAGCGTTCGAGGTCGGCCAGGTCGAAAGAGCCGTGTTCGATATCGAGGACCACCGCGCCGTAGCCCAGGTCGGCCACGATCTCGGCCGCAGCGAAACTCGGACCGGACAGCCAGGCGGCGTATCTCCGCTGCAACGGATACTCCTTCTCACGGTTAATATACGCTGTGTATACACACGAGCGTGGGGGTGGCATGAACTGGGAACCGGACATCGCGCCGGCGGCTACCGCGGGCGAGCGCGCCTACCGATGGACGCGCGAGGCGATTCTCGGCGGCCGGTTTCCCGAGGGGTCCTTCCTGGAGGAGAAGCTGGTCTGCGACGAGGCCGGCGTGTCGCGCACTCCCGTCCGTGAGGCGTTCCACCGCCTGGCGGCCGAGAAGTACATCGACCTCCTGCCCAGGCGCGGCGCGCAGGTGCGCAGCGTGACGGCCGCCGAGTTGTTCGAGACGTACGAGATGCGGCTTGTGCTCGAGATCCACGGCTTCCGGATCCTGTGCGACAAGAAGACCGACATCCCGCAGGAGCTGTCGGGGCACCTGGACCTGATGGAGGATCCGGAGATGGTGGCGCGGTGCAGGGCGGGCGACCGCGACGCGATCGCCGAGCACGCCAAGATGGACTTCTTCTTCCACTTCGCGTTCGTCAGGGCGACGGGCAACACCGTGCTGACCGACCTGTTCGGCAGCCTCCAGCCACGGCACCAGCGGATCGGGGTCAGCGCCGTGGCGGCGCGCCCCGACCGGCTGGCGGTCATCAACCCCGAGCACCGCACCCTGCTCGCGGCCCTGACCATGCACGACTTCGACACCGCCGAACGCACCCTGCGCAACCACCTGCGGCCCGACGAGCGGGTGGTCTCCCACCTGAGGTGATCACCCCGGAGACCTGAAGTGATCACCTGGCGATCGCCCGCCACAGCTCGCGGCGCTCGGCCTGCTCGGCGGGGTCGGGCACCGGCGCCGCCGCGACCAGCCTCCTGGTGTAATCCGTCCGGGGATCGTTCAGCACCTCGCGGGCCGGGCCGTGTTCGACCATCCGCCCCTGCTGCAGGACGGCGACGTCGTGCGAGAGCAGCTCGACCACGCCCAGGTCGTGGCTGATGAACAGGCAGGAGAAACCGAGCCTGTCCTGCAGCTCCTGGAACAACCGCAGCACCGTGGCCTGCACGGAGACGTCCAGCGCCGAGGTGGGCTCATCGGCGATGAGCAGCTCGGGCTCCAGCGCCAGCGCGCGGGCGATCCCGACGCGCTGCCGCTGGCC
This sequence comes from Nonomuraea sp. NPDC003201, assembly GCF_053590415.1. NCBI lineage: Bacteria > Bacillati > Actinomycetota > Actinomycetes > Streptosporangiales > Streptosporangiaceae > Nonomuraea > Nonomuraea sp. NPDC003201. The sequence goes on along the minus strand of NZ_JBSFTC010000024.1, from coordinate 33,121 downwards.
GCCCGACAGCTCGTGCGGGAACCTGCCGGCCCAGTTCCTGGGCAGCTCCACCTGGTCGAGCAGCTCCAGCACCCGCTCGCGGACGGCGGCGCGGCCCGCGTACCGGTTGATGATCATCGGGGCCGCGATCGAGTCGCCGATCGACCGGCGCGGGTCGAGCGAGGACCCCGGGTCCTGGAAGACCATCGAGTACTTCCTGCGGAACCCGCGCAGCTCCCTGGCGCCGAGCCCGGTCACGTCCCGTCCGCAGATCTCGATCGTGCCGGACGTGGCGCGGACCAGCCCGACGATGGCCCGGCCGATCGTGGACTTGCCCGAGCCCGACTCGCCCACCAGGCCGAGGACCTTCCCCTTCCCGATCTCGAAGCTGATGTCGTGCACCGCTTTGAACCCTTTGCGGCCCAGTCGTCCCGGGTACTCGACCTGGAGCCCGGCGACCCGCAGCGTGGCGCCCTCCGGCGTGTCGCCGCCCGACGGAGCCGGCTCGGCCTGGCCGCGCCGGGGCACCGCGGACAGCAGCTTGGTGGTGTACTCGTGCCGGGGTTCGGCGAACAGCCGGGCGACCGGGGCCTCCTCGACGACCTCTCCCTGCTTCATCACCACCACCCGGTCGGCCAGGTCGGCGACCACGCCCATGTCATGCGTGATGACCACGACCGCCGAGCCGAGGTCCTTCTGCAGGCGGCGCAGCAGCTCCAGGATCTCCGCCTGCACCGTGACGTCGAGGGCCGTGGTCGGCTCGTCGGCGATGATGACCTCGGGCGACCAGGCGATCGCCATCGCGATCATCGCGCGCTGCCGCTGACCGCCGGAGAGCTGGTGCGGGTAGCTGTCGATCCGCGACTCCGGCTCCGGGATGCCGACCTTCCTCAGCAGCTCCAACGTACGGGAGCGGGCCTCGGCGGCCGGCACGCGCTCGTGGCACTGGATCGCCTCGATGATCTGTTCGCCGATGGTGTAGACCGGGTTCAGCGCGGTCATCGGCTCCTGGAAGATCATCGCGATCCGCTTGCCCCGGATGTCGCGCAGGGCCTCCTCGCCGAGGTCGAGCAGCTCGGTGTCGCCGTACCGGATGCTGCCGCGACGGCGCGCGTTCTTGGCCAGCAGCCCGAGCACCGACATCGAGCTGACGGACTTGCCCGAGCCGGACTCCCCGACGAGCGCCACCACCTCGCCCTTGGCGACCGTGAAGCTGACGTTCTTGACGGCGGGCACCCACGTGCCCGCGATCTGGAAGTCCACCGAGAGCCCCTCGACTGAGAGGATCGGCTCCGCGGGATTCGTGCCGGTTGTCATGCGTCCCTCGAGGTGTTCCGGTCGTATTCCTGTATGTAGGCGGAGCAGAAACCGATCACCCGCTCGATCCAGACCTCGCCCGTCTTCGCGTTGCCGAGACTCACGTCGCCGGTGCAGCCGGTCGCGCTCACCTCGGAGAAGTCCCACAGGACGGTCCCGCGCACGTCGTGCCCCGGGATCGCCGCCTCCGTGTAGCTCGTCGGGGTCCAGCCGCTGCCCGACGCCAGGCCGCCCGAGACGGCCAGCTCGCTCTGGACCTGGTCGGGGAACATCGCGAGCATCGCGGAGTGCTCGGGCTCCGCGCCGTGGCCGTACGCCGTGGCCGGGTCGTCGTACACGTCCCGCATGAGCGCGTAGCCGAGCTGCCACGGGTACAGGTGGCCGACGAGAACGCCCAGGTCATGACGTGCCTGGAGGCCGGCGTCGATGACGGGCCCGACGTTGCCGCCGTTGTTGTTGATGATGATCACGCGGCGGAAGCCGGACTGCACCAGAGCCTCGATGATCTCGTACGTGACAGCGCGCAGCGTCGCCTGGCTCAGCGAGAGGTTGCCGTTGAAACCGCGGAAGACCCCGGAGTGCCCGTAGTGGAGGGCGGGCGCGACATAGCACCCGTTCTCCTTCGCCAGCTTGTCGGCCACCCATTCCGCCACGATGGAGTCCTCGTGGATCGGCAGGTGCGGGCCGTGCTGCTCGACCGCGCCGATCGGCAGCAGGATGATCGGGTCCCGTTCCGCCAGCTCCTTGACCTGGGTCCAGGACAGCTCGCCGAGCCTGTGGGTGGAAGGGAGGGTCATGAATGCGTTCCTTTCAGTTGGTGCCACGGCGCCGCGGGTCGAGCAGGTCGCGGATGCCGTCCCCGAACACGTTGAGCGCGAGGACGACGAGGATGATGAGCACGGACGGGTAGAGCAGCAGCGTCGGCTGGACCTCCAGGAAGTCGCGGCCCGAGCCGACCATCGTCCCGAGCGAGGGCAGCGGTGGCTGCGCGCCGAGGCCGAGGAAGCTCAGCCCGGCCTCCATCTGGATGGCGAAGCTCACCGACAGGCTCAGCTGGACGATGATGGGCGCCGCCACGTTCGGCAGGATCGTCCCGACGAGGATTCCCGCGGGCCGCGCGCCCATGATCTTCGAGGCTTCGACGTACTCCAGGTTCCGGATGGCCAGAACCTGGGTGTAGACGATCCTGGTGAACCTCGGGATGTACAGGACGCCGATCACCAGGACGACGTTCACCAGGGCCGGACCCATGATCGCCACCACCGCGATGGCCAGCACGATCGGGGGGAAGCTCAGCAGGACGTCGATGCCGCGCATGATGATCGTCGAGGCCCAGCGGCCGACGTACCCGGCCACGAGCCCGAGCGCGACCCCGATGACCGCCGCCACCAGCACCGCCGACAGCGCCACCCCGAGCGACACCTGGAGCCCGACCAGCAGGCGCGACAGGACGTCGCGCCCGAAGTCGTCGATGCCGAGCACGGAGGCCGAGGTCAACGGCTTGCCGACGATGTCGCGGTAGTCGTACGGCGCGATCAGCCTGGCGAACAGCGTGACGATCGCGATCAGCAGCAGGAACGCACCCGCGACGGACGTCCTGCGGTTGGACAGCATGCGCCGGAGGAAGGTCCTCCTGTCGGCGTTCTCGATCGCAGGCGCGCCTGACAGCACGGTGGCCATGATCAGTTGTCCTCCGCCCGGGGGTCGAGTGCCCTGGCGACCAGGTCTCCGACCAGGTTGACCAGGATGACGATGGTGGCCGCGGCGAGGACGACGGCCTGGATGACGGGATAGTCGCGCTGTCCCACGGCGTTCATGAGCAGGGAGCTCATCCCCGGCCACCCGAAGATGGTCTCGACCAGGACCGTGCTCCCGATCAGCGTCGTCAGCTCGACCGTCGTCGCGGAGACGACGGCGAGCAGCGCCGTACGCAGCGCGTGCCGGTTGATGACGTGCTTCTCGACCAGGCCCTTTGCCCGGGCCGTACGGACGTAGTCGGCGTTGAGCGTTTCCAGCATCGACGCCCTGGTCATCCTCGTCACCACCGCGCACGAGGCCGCCGTCAATGTGGCCACGGGCAGGATGAGGATCTGCAGGTGGGCGAGCGGATCGTCGAACGGCGAGGCGAACCGGCGCGGCGGCAGGATCGGGATGAAGAACGCGAACACCAGCAGCAGCAAGGTGCCGATCACGAAGACCGGCAGCGAGATCCCGAAGATCGACCCGGCGACCAGCGCGTGGTCGGCCGGCTTGTCGGCGCGCGTGGCGGCGATCCGGCCCAGCGCGATGCCGACCACCAGCGAGATCGCCAGCGCGATGAGGACGAGCTCCAGCGAGTTGCCGATCCGGGACGGCAGGTCCTGCATCACCGGGCGGCCGCTGATCAGCGAGGTGCCGAGGTCACCCTGGAACAGCCGGGTCCAGAACCCGACGAACTGGCTGAAAAACGGCTCTTCGAGGTGCATCGCGGCCCGCGTGGCGGCGACCTGCTCGTCGGTGGCCGCGTCGCCGAGCACCGCCCGGGCCGGGTCGCCGGGGATGAGCCGTACGAGGAAGAACACGATGGTTCCGACGAGGAGCAACTGCAGGATCGCCTGGGCGAACCGCTTGGCCAGGAAACGCCTCACGCCGTCTTCTCCATCCAGGTCCGGCGCAGGGCCGTGGCGGTCCAGGCGCCCTTCGGGGGGTGCTCGTAGCCCTTGACGTGGTTGTAGTGGGCCTCGCCCTGCTCGCGGCGGATCGTGTACGTCATCGGGACCAGCTCCAGGGCCCGTTTCTCGATGTCCAGGTAGATCTCGTTGCGCAGGCTCTGGTCGGAGCTCCTGCGTGCCTGGGTCAGCAGCTCGTCGATCTTGTCGTCGGCGAAGTCGAGGTATTTGGCGAAGGCGCCGGTGCTGCCGATGAAGTCGCCGAGCGAGGCGGGATCACCGAACTTCGGCGCCGTCCCCCACGAATGGACGGGGAAGACCTTGGTCGACACGCTGGAGCGGAAGGTCAGCCATTCCTGCTGGGTGAGGTTCACGTTCAGCCCCGCGGCGCGCAGGCCGGGCAGCATCGCCTGCGCGGGCCTGGCGATGACCGAGTACGAGCTGGTGGTCACCACCGGCAGCGTCAGGCCCTCCTGCCCGGCCTGTTTGAGCAGGAATCTGGCCTGTTCCGGGTCGTAGGGCATCGAGCCGGCGAGCTGGGGCGCGTACGGGGCGAAGGTCTCCGACATCAGGGCGCCGTCCATCGGCTTGCCGTGCCCGAGCAGCGCGGTGTCCAGGACGGACTGCCTGTTGATCGACATCGCGATGGCCCTGCGGACGCGTACGTCGTCGAAGGGACGCCGGCTGGTCACGAAGCCCACGAAGCCGAACCCGAAGGTCTTGTCCGAGACGAACCGCAACCGCGGGTTCTCGGAGATGACGCCGACGTGGGTGGCGGGGACGTAGTCGATCATGTCCACGGTCGCCGTGCGCAGCGCCGTCACGCGGGCGTAGTCGTCGCCCATCGGCTGGAAGACGATCCCGTTGAGGTACGGCAGGCCGTCTTCGAAGTAGTTCTCGAACCGGACGTATGTGGTGCTCACCCCCGGGATGCGCTCCACGAACCGGAACGGTCCGGTGCCCATGACCTGCGTCTTGGTGTTCGCTCCCGACTCGATCCACTTCCTGGAGACGATGTTGGTCGTGGGCGCGGCCAGGGCGAACGGGAAGGCCACGTCGGGCTGCTTGAGCCGGAACACCACGGTGGTGGCGTCGGGCGCCTCGACGGAGGCCACCTGGTCGAGCAGCGGAGCCGACGCCGCCGCGGTCGCCTTGTCCATCATGCGGCGGAAGGAGAAGACCACGTCGTCGGCCGTCATCGCCGACCCGTCGTGGAAGGTGATCCCGGGGTGCAGCTTGACCTTGTAGGTCAGCTCGTCGGCCCATCCGAACTCGCTCGCGAGATCACCGACGATCTCTCCGGCCCCGTTGTACTGGACCAGCCCGTTGTAGGCGAGCTGGCGCAGGTAGTCGGAGGCGCTGCCGCTGGTGAGGTGGGGGTCGAGGTTGGCCGGGTCGGTGGAGAGACCGAAATACAGCACCCCGCCGCGACTCGGTCCACCGCCACCCTCGCCCGGGCGGATTTCCTGCATCGATAGGGGCAAGGTCTCTGGGCTGCCGCAGGCCGTCAGGGCAGATGCCCCCAGCGTGGCTACGCTTCCGGCGAGAAAACCTCGCCTGCTGATCACTGCCATGACATCTCCGCCTCGTCAGGGCCTGGCGCTGAGTCGTTGGGTTGGGGATCCATCAGGTATTGCGTATGTATACATGGCGTTCACACCACGGTCAACGGGTTGCAGCCTGGCGGAATTTGAGATACCGGCCAGGACAAAACGCTCGCCGATGAGCCGTCGTAGGCTGAGTCCCGCACGTAACGGACAGGAGGCTGAGGTGGCCGAGACGACGGTGGCCGAGGTGATGGCCGAGCTGGCCGGGCTCGAGGACCCGAAGGCACGCGCGGTGAACGAGAGACACGGTGACGATCACGGTGTGAACCTCGGCAAGCTGCGCGCGCTCGCGAAGCGGCTGAAGACGCAGCAGGAACTCGCGGGCCGGCTCTGGAAGACGGATGACACCGCGGCGAGACTGCTGGCGATCCTGATCTGCCGGCCGAAGGCGTTCGAGCGTGACGAGCTGGACGTCATGGTGCGCGAGGCCCGCGCACCCAAGGTGCACGACTGGCTCGTGAACTACGTGGTCAAGAAGAACCCGCACGCCGAAGAGCTGCGCCTGGCCTGGTCCGCCGATCCGGATCCAGCGGTCGCGAGCGCCGGCTGGGCGCTGACCACCGAACGCGTGGCGAAGAAGCCCGAGGTCCTCGACCTCTCAGGGCTGCTCGACGTCATCGAGGCGGAGATGAAGGACGCCCCGGATCGCCTGCAGTGGGCGATGAACCACTGCCTGGCCCAGATCGGGATCGAGCACGCCGAGCACCGCGCCCGCGCGATCGACATCGGTGAGCGCCTGGAGGTGCTCAAGGACTACCCGACCTCCCCGGGCTGCACGTCTCCGTTCGCGCCCACCTGGATCACCGAGATGGTGCGCCGGCAGGACGATCAGTAGGAAGGTCCGCCACCCGCCGCGCCGCCTCCGCCTCCCGCAGGAACCGCCGGTGCGTCTCCCCACCCCCATGCCCTCTTGCGGCATGACGCGACACTACGTATCGTGCCGATGTATCAAGTCGATATATCGGGCTGACGGTTCGCCGTAGCCCGGCTGACGCGGGGGCTGCGATGAGGCGGATCGACTACGACACCGAGCAGTACCAGGACTACGCACGAGGCCGTGCGCTGTCCGAGCAGCAGCTGCAGACCTGGATCAGCGCCTTCGAAGCGGTGCTGCCCGAGCGGCGTCCGCTGACGGGGCTGGACGTCGGCTCGGGGACCGGCAGGTACACCCCCGCGCTGGCGCGGACATTCGGGCCGGTGACCGGCGTCGAGCCGTCGGTCCGCATGCGCGAAGTGGCGCAGGCGCAGTCCCAGCATCCCGGGGTGCGGTATCTGGCAGGCTCCGCCGAGGACATCCCAGTGCCGTCCGGCAGCGCCGACTACGCTCTCATGTTCTTGTCCTGGCACCACGTCCAGGACAAGCCACGGGCGGTCCAGGAGCTGGCCAGAGTGCTCAAGCCCGCCGGGCGGCTGCTACTGCGCGCGAATTTCAGCGACCACCATCCCAGGCCGTGGTGGCTGGAACACTTCCCCCGCGGCTACGAGGCGGACGCTTCGCTGTTTCAGCCGCTGCACGAGGTCATCGCGATGTTCACGTCGGCCGGCGGCTGGCGCGTCGCCGGCTTCGGCACGGTCACCGAGCCGTCCGTCGGCACCCGGGGTGACATGCTCGAACGGCTGCGCCTGCGCACCCTTTCGTTCTTCGCCCAGCTCAGCCCCGACGAGCTGGAGGCCGGCTTCCGCCGCCTGGAGCAGGCTGTCGCCGCAGATCCCACCGCACCGGCGCCCGTGTTCTCCGAGCCGCTGCTCACGCTCGAACGCTGCCGGTGAACCGCGGGTCCATCGCGATGCAGATCCAATGTAGACCTCGTGCTCGGGACGTGATCCGGCTGCGGCATGATCGCCTGTCATGAAGAAGATGATGATCACTGCTGTGGTGGTGTGCGGGGCCTTCCTGGTGACTGCGGCGCCTGCTCAGGCAGCCCCCCAGGATCCCGTACGCGCGCTGAAGACCAAGCTGGTCGCCGGGCTCGGCGTACGTATCACCGAGACGGCCGACTGGTCCGACGGCACCGACACTCAGCAGGCGTACACCAACAAGGGCGTCTTACAGTTCGACAAGAAGGGGCCGGCCGCCTACGACATCTCGAGCGCGGGCTGGGAGGAGGAGAAGGATCGCATCATCTACCTCGACAAGACCACATACGTCTCCGGCGCCCTCGTGGACAAGCTGTCCAAGGGCAAGACCTGGTTCAAGTACAAGGGCGGCGGCGGGATGCCGTACCTGTACGGGCAGATCCTCAATCCCGCCGAGCCGGCGACGCTGTCCGCGCTGCTCAAGAAGGGCAAGACGGCCGGGAACAAGGTCACCGGAAAGATCACCTTCACAGATCTGGCCAAGGTCTCGCCATGGTTCACCCGCTCGGAGGTCCGCTCCTGGCCCGGCGGCACGCAGGTCGAATACACGATGACGCTGACCTCGGCCGGCCTGGTCAGCAGGTTGTGGAGTTCGTTCACGGCCAAGGGCGTCCCGAACGACTACTCCACTTACGAGAACAGCACCTTCATCGTCGACACCCGCTACACCGGCTGGGGAAGCAAGGTGTCGGTCAAGGCGCCGAATCCCAAGACCGTGACCGACAAGCTGTTCAACTGAACGATGCCGGGTCCGGGCGTCAGCACTCCACGAAGATGCTCTTCCAGCCGACGCCCGTCGCCTGCTTCGCGTTGCCCGTGGCGGGCAGCGTGAAGTGCACCGGCCCTCTGGTGTTGATCTGGTTGTGCATCCGGCCGGCCTGGCCGGAGCCGTACCACTTGTACGACCCGCGGTAGCGGAGGTTGGTCACGCCGCACCTGTCGATGACCTGAGTCTGGCCGGTGAAGCCCGGCCCCTCGTAGGCCACGTACGTCGAGCCGGTGTCCTCGGCCGTCGAGGCGTTGGCGGCACCACCCGTGATGGCGATCAGGGAGGCGGAGACGGCGCAGACAAGGGCGATTTTCTTGATGCTCTTCACGTCGAGGAATATATGGATCAGCCCTTGATCATCACTTGCGCCCCAGTTACACCACACGTGACACCTGGGTGTAAAGCCACCGGTGAAACCCGGCCGAGGGCGCCGTGAAACCGGCACCGCCGAAAGTGAAGCCATGAGCATCACAGAACTCGGACGTACCGAGAGCGTTCCAGCTGTCGGCGGGGGCGCCGATCTGGCCGTACGCGCGCGGGGGCTGGTGAAGACGTTCGGCGAGCACCGCGCCGTCGACGGGATCGACCTGGAGGTACGCCCCGGTGAGATCTTCGGAGTCCTCGGCCCGAACGGCGCCGGCAAGACCACCACGATACGGATGCTGGCCACCCTGCTGACGATCGACGCGGGCCGCGCCGAGATCTTCGGGGTCGACGTGGCCGGCAACCCGCACGTGATCCGCCAGCTGGTCGGCGTCACCGGACAATACGCGTCGGTAGACGAGAACCTGACGGCCCGCGAGAACCTCTGGCTCTTCGGCCGCCTGCAGGGCATCGCCGCGCCGCGCGCCCGTCGCATCGCCACCGAGCTGCTGGGCCAGTTCGGCTTGGAAGAGGCCGCCGACAAGGCCATCGCGCACTTCTCCGGAGGCATGCGCCGGCGCCTCGACCTGGCGGCCAGCCTGATCACCAGGCCACCGCTGATCTTCCTCGACGAGCCGACCACCGGTCTCGATCCGCGCACCCGCGGCCAGATGTGGGACACCATCCGCGGTCTGGTCGCCGACGGCTGCACGGTGCTGCTGACCACGCAATATCTGGACGAGGCCGATCAGCTCGCCGACCGTGTGGCCGTCATCGACCATGGCCGCAAAGTCGCCGAGGGCACGCCCGACGAGCTGAAGACCGAGGTCGGCAACTCCACGCTCCAGCTGCTGCTCGCCGACCCGGGCGAGGTACCCGCCGCTGTGGAGGTCGTACGGCGCGTCCTCGGCGACGACCCGGTACTCAGCCCTGAGCAGGGCCGCCTCAACGTCGCCCTCGACCAGGCCGACCTGGCCGCGGACGTACTGATCGCGCTGCGCACCGCCGGGGTGTCGATCTCCTCGGTGAGCGTGGCCAAGCCCAGCCTGGACGAGGTGTTCCTCGCCCTCACCGGTCACGAGACGAACGGGTCCGATGGGGCCGGCACGAAGGAGAACCGATGAGCACCGTGATCGCACCCGCCCGCGAGGCGGTACGGGCCGCCGACCGTGTGGCGGCCGCCCGGCGTCGCGTCTCCATGGGGGAGACGATCGGTCAGACCCTGACGATGGCATGGCGGGCGCTCAAGAAGATGCGCCGCAACCCGGAGCAGTTCTTCGACGTGACGCTGCAGCCCATCCTGTTCACCGCGATGTTCGCCTTCATCTTCGGCGGCGCCATCGCCGGTGACGTGGAGAGCTACCTCCCCCTGATGATCCCCGGCATCCTCGCCCAGACCGTGCTGACGACGTGCATGGCCACGGGCACGCAACTGCGCGAGGACATGGAGAAGGGCGTCTTCGACCGGTTCAAGTCGTTGCCGATCGCCCGGATCGCGCCGCTCGCCGGCCCCATGGTGGCCGACCTGGTGCGCTACGCGATCGCGGCCACTCTGACCTTCGGCATGGGCCTGGTGATGGGCTACCGCCCTGGGGGTGGAGCGGGCGGCGTGCTCGCCGCGATCCTCCTGGCGATCTTCACGGGCTGGTCGCTGGCGTGGGTCTTCACCTGGGTCGGCACCATAGCCCGCAGCGCCCAGGCGGTGCAGGGCATCTCCATGATGATCCTGTTCCCGCTGACGTTCCTGTCGAACGCGTTCGTCCCCGTCGAGACCCTGCCCGGCTGGCTGGCCGCGTTCGTCCGGTTCAACCCGGTCTCACACCTGGTCACGGCCACCCGCGACCTCGCCAACAGCGGCCTCGTCAGCGGAGAGGTGGCCTGGACGCTGCTGGCGTGCCTGATCGTCATCGCGATCTTCGCGCCGCTGTCGGTACGCAGCTACAAGCGGCACATGTGACGTGTGCCCGTCACGGCCGGAGACCCGCTCGACGAGACCGCGCGCCTCGTCGAGCAGGTCGGAGCCGCGCCGATCGCCGTACTCGGCCCGCATGGCGGCGATCATCCCGGGCGCGGCCCGCTCCGCGTACGGTTCGATCCGCTCGAAGGCCATGCTGGGCATGCTGGTGTTGTACGCGAACCGTTCGGCCAGCACCAGCATCCCGATCGCGTCGCGCGGGGCCATGGCTCCGCGCAGCACCCCCCACGCGCCGAGCGCGAAGAGCATCGAGCCACACAGCGGATAGTCGAGAATCGGGTTGTCCGCGGCCAGCAGGTCGTAGCCCCGGAGGGTGGAGAACAGCTCCTCGCCGTACCGGGCGTCTTCCGGCGGCGCGTGGTACGCGTACGCCGTCAGAGTGACCGACACCGCCATGATCGTCCACGGCGCGATCTCCGTGTGCAACACCCCGGGCAGACGCAGGTCGTGCGCCCGCTGAACGGCCAGGCGGTATTCCGCGAGCGCGGCGGCCGTCCTGCCGCGGGCGAGGGCGAGCTCGGCCGCGCACAGCGAGGCCATCGCCACGCCGCCGAGCACGGTCTCGTTGTCGTTGATCCGGATGATCCCGGCGAGTTCGGCCTCCGCGGCGTCGAGGTCGCCGTCGGCGAGAGCGGAGATCAGCAGCAGCGCGCGGAGCTGAACCTCGTCGTCGGCGGCGCCGATCCGGCTCAGCACCGGGATGGCGGTACGCGCGTGTCCGACCGCCCGCCGTCGGTCGCCGTGCTGCATGACCAGGTGGGCCAGCATGGCGTGCATGATCGCGGCGAACCACGGCCCCTCGTCCTCGCGGACCATCGTCAGGGTGAGCTCGGCGGCCTCGATCGCCCCGGTGACGTCTCCCGTGTTCTCCAGGACCTGGGCGTTCATCTGCGTCGCCGCCCAGACCACGTAACGGTCGGTGCTCCGGGACAACTCCTCCAGCCGACGGCGCACGTCGGCGCCGTCGTCCGCGTCGCACGCGAGCAGCACCGTGGCCATCGCCGCGATTCGGGGATCGGTCGCGTCACTGGCCGGCAGCGTACGGAGGAGGTCGCGCATCGGACCGCTGCCGCGGTCGGTGAAGTTCAGGCTGTTCATGAGCGTGATCAGCATGGCGGCCCTGGCCACCTCGAAGAGATGCGGCGGCGGCAGCCAGCCGCTGACCACCTGGGCGATCGCGTCCCGGTGAACGAGAATCCGGGAGTGGTCGCCGCGGATCGACCACAGCGCGCCGACGCCGGCCAGCAACTGGACCATCGTGACGGGATCGGGCTCGACGAGAGCCTGCCGGAGCAGATCGGCGAAGTTGCTCTCTTCCGCGTGCAACGCGTCGGCCGCCGCGAACTGCGCCGGGCCGAACAGCTTGGAGCCGTGTTCGAGGGCATACGCCGTCGCCCACGCTCGCTGCGCCGCCCGAGCGGACGCCTCTTCGCCGGCCTCCTTCAGCCGCATCCGCCCGAACTCCCTGACGGTCTCCAGCATCCGGTAGCGCAGGCCGTACGTCGTCTCGCGGACGCTCAGCATCGACTGCTCGGTCAGCGCGTTCACCACGTACAGGGCGTCCGAGCCCAGTACGTGCTCGGCCGCGGCCAGCGTGAAACCGTCGCCGAACAGCGACATCCACCGCAACGCCAGCCGTTCCGGCTCGTCCAGCAGGTTCCACGACCACTCGATGACCGCGAGCAGCGTCTGGTGCCGATCGGGGGCCGTACGGTTCCCGCCGCGCAGCAGGGCGAACCGGTCCGCCAGGCGTCGCGCGATCTCCTCCACCGACATCGCCCGTACCTTGGCCGCCGCCAGCTCGATCGCGAGCGGCAGCCCGTCAAGGCGGGCGACGATCTCCTCGACCACTCCCTCGTCGATCCGCACATCCGGGCGGGCGGCCGTGGCGCGCTGGCGGAACAATTCCACCGCGTCGCCCGTGGGCAGCTCGCCGAGCGGGTAGACGCGTTCGGCGGGGATCGACAAGGGGGCGCGCGAGGTCGTGAGCACCCGCAGGTCGCGGGTCGTCACGGTCAGGAACGCCACCAGGTCGGCGACGGCCTCGATCACGTGCTCGCAGTTGTCCAGGATCAGCAGCGCCGGAGCCTGATCGAGATGCTGGGCGATCCGGGCGCGAACGTCCGAGCGCTGCTCGGCGGTCAGGACACGACGCCCGCTGACCGAATCCCGCACCCCGAGTGCCGAGCCCACCTCGCCCACCACGCCTTCGGGCGAGGACACGCCGACGAGCTCGACGAAGTGAGCGACGGGCTGCGCGACGTCTCTGCCGACGACATGGGCCAGCCGCGTCTTGCCCAGCCCGCCAGGGCCGATGACGGAGACCACCCGGTTGGTCCGCAACAGGGCGTGCACCGCACGGATGTCGCCATCGCGGCCGAGCAACGAGGAGCCGTCGAACAGGATGCCCGCTCGCACCGGCCGGTCCGCGACGAGGAGTTCGGCGTACACGCGGGCGAGCTCGGGCCCCGGTTCGGTGCCGAGCCGCGCTACCAGGCCCGCGCGATACCGTTCGTAGCGCTCCAGAGCGGCGGCGGCACCTCGTACGGCGGCCTCGCTCCGCAGCAGGCAGGCCAGCAGCTCCTCGTCGTGCGGCCCGTCGGCCGCGGCCTCCTCCAGCAGCGGCAGCGCGGCCTCGTGAGCGCCGCTCCGGCCCCGCGCGATCGCCGCCACCCGCCGGGCCTCGGCCACCCACGTCGCTGCCATGCCCCTCAGCTCGGCGAGCGCGCCCGTGGCACCGTCCGAGCCGCCGGCCACGAGAGCCATGGCCTCTTCGGCGCGGCGACGCGCGAGCGCCACGTCGTCCTCGCCCAGTGCGGCCCGCGCCTCCTTCACCAGCGCGCCGACCAGCAGCGCGTCCACCTGATCGGCGGCCAGTCCGAGCCGGTAACCACGCGGCATCCGCACCACGACATCGGCACCGGTCGCCGCCCTGGTCCGCGAGACGACCACCTGCAGCGCCTTCGTCGGATTGGCCGGCGCCTCATCGGGCCATAGCTCCTCGACCAGGCGCTCGTCACTGACCCCTGCACGCCCGTGCAGGGCGAGCACGGACAGCAGGGTCTGCGCACGATCGCCGACCACGGGCACACCCTGCCAGCGGACGCCGTCGAGCAGGACCAGAGCGGGGGACACACCCTCAGCTTACGGACGAGTCAGGCGTGAGCGGCGTGACCGCTCAGTCCGAAGCGGTCGAGTCGCGGAAGAGGAAGCTGTTCGAACGATCCGTGTGCAGGTAGTGGTGGAACCGCGTGGCCTTCGCCTGGGCCGTCCTGTCGGCGGTGACGATCGTGAGGACGACGTACCTCTTGGTCGCGGCCACCCGCTGCTTGCCGTAGACGTACGTGTCGAGCATCTTGTCCCGGCGCCACTTCACCGCCCGGGAGGAGCCCGCCAGGTGGACGGCCGTGGCCTTGGCCGCCTTCACGGTGGGGAAGGACATGATGACCTGGACCGCCGTGAGATGCCCTCGGTAGGCCTTATAGGCCAGTTGAACGGCGCGCTCGCACTTGTTCCTGGCCAGCACGCCGTTCCTGTCCACCGGCGCGCAGGAGTCGTACGTCCAGCCGCCCACCTTCTCGGCCCTGAACGTGACGCCGCCCAGACGGAAGTTCCAGTCGCCGTACGCGTCGGCGTCGATCGGAGAGTCCGGGCGGCGCTCGTTCTCGCCGGGGCTCGGCTCCTTGGGCTCGGGTGTGGGATCCGTGGTGGGCGAGGCCGCGGCGGTGCTCGGGTCGGGGGCGTTGAGGTACTTGTACACGCTGAACGTGAAGCCGCCCGGCAGAAGCACTGCCAGGATCACGACCAGAGCAGAAACGAGACCGGGGTACTCCCGCGGACCGGGTTGCCGAGGGTGTCCCATGCGTCAATTGTGCTGTACTTCATTACCTTCTGCCCCAAAACGCCGTCAGCAGAACATCGGCTTGCCGGCATCCTTCGGAACCTCCGGCATGGAGTCGACGACCTTCACGGTCATCACCGCCGTACTGGCGCCCGGAGTCTCCCTGACCTGTCCGCCCTCCTGCCGCCCGATCCAGCTCCGGTAGCCGAGGAACCGGTAGGTGGCCGGCTCGAAGATGAGCTCCCCACGTTCCCAGCCGTAGGGGTTCTCAAGCTTGAGCGAGGCGCCCACCCCGTGTCGTCCGGCGGGGTCGGTGAGGTCCGGGACGATGGTCACGGTCGGCAGCTTCGACAGCGCGCCGAAGACCGTGGCCCTGGTCCGGGACGAGGTGAGCGGGTCCTGCGCCAGCCCGAGCAACGAGCTCGCGACGACCTTCTCGACCCGCATGTCGATCTCGTCCTGGGCGAGGCCCGTCTCTCCTCGTCTGCGCTGGTCCGACCGGACGAACGTCTCCGCTCCCTGGCGGATCTTCGCCAGAACCCGATCAGGATCGGCGGGAAGATCGGCGGCCTGGAACGGCAGGCTCAGGGAGTGCTCGGGGCACTGCCCCGCGCGCTGATACTCCACCGTTCCGGGGGATTGCACGTGCTCAGGGCGCCCGCTGGTGGCGTGTGTCTGCCCGTACGTCGAGCGCGTCAGGGCCCTGCCGGGATCCCCGGCGGGCATCCATACCTCTCGGCGCACGTCCTGGGTGTACTCGCCCTCGGAACCGCTGGCGAACGTGACGTTCTTCTGATCGACGTAGACGAACTGCCCAGGCCCGGGCCGTACGTCCTCCCGCGCCGCGACCGCGGCCGCATGCCTTAGCAACTCGGCGGCGCTGGCCGGAGGGGCCCCGAACGGAGCGGAGTCGTGATCGCCACGCACCATGACCAGTCCCGCGGTCACCGCCGCCGCGAGGCCCACGGCCACGCCGGCCCTCATCGCCCACCAGCCGGCCGGGAAACCGCGAAGAGACTGCCGACGTGGCCGCGCCGGCCGGCGGTGGCCGCTCCCGGTCCGCTCGGCCTCGATCTCTTCGGCCACCAGCACCCATGCGCGCGCGGTCACCTCGGGCGCGGGTCCGGGCAGGCTGTCGTGGTGGGCCTTGATCGCTTCGAGTTCGTTCATCACAGTGCCTCCCCGGCGGGACCGATGATCTTGCGGAGCTTCTTGCGGGCGCGGTTGAGACGTGATCCCACCGTTCCCTGAGGTATGCCGAGAGCCTCGGCCACCTCCTCGTAGCTGAGCTGAGCGCAGGCGACCAGCAGCAGGACGTCCCTGTCCCCGGACGAGAGCCGGGCGAGACCGGCGGCCAGCCGCGGTTGCATGACCGCGGCGGAGATCCGCTGCACCACGCGCTCGTCGTGACTGGCGATCTCCGCGGCATCTGCGCTTCTGGCCAGCGCCCGATACCTGCGCGCCTCACCGCGACGGTGCTCGGCGACCAGGTTGGAGGCGATGCCGTACAGCCAGGGCCGGGCGCTGGGACAGGTGAGGTCGAAACGGTCCCGGCTACGGAAGGCGCGCAGAAAGGTTTCCGCCGCGAGGTCATCCGCGGCCGACTCACCCAGGCGCAGGTGAACATAGCGGTGGATGGATGCGAAATAGCGATCGAAGACGGCGCCGAAGCGATCAGGGTGACGCCACGACGCCTCGATCACCTGCGCGTCGGTGCCCTCGCTGGGAGGCGCCGAATCTTGGGGGGGAGCTGTCATGCATGCCGGCCTTTCAGACGATTACCTCGGAACACCCCTAGTTCGGCGAACCCCCCATTCCTCTTCACGGTCCATCACGCCGGCTACGAAGCGCACCTGCCGGCAACACTGTCCCGGCTCAGACCCCCGGGGAGAAGGCCCGCATCAGCACGGCACCGGTCGCGAACGCCAGCGCCACGCACAACGGGGTGTAGAGCAGCAGGTTGAGCCAGTAGAACGGGGTGCCGGTGTCCGTGCCCAGCCCGAAGGCCCAGGCGAGGCCGAGTTCCGCACGCGCGAGCAGCCCGCCGCCCAGAGCGAGAGCGACCGCCTTGGCGAGCCGACCGCCCCGCCCGCGGGAGACGGCGACCACCGAGCGGGCGGCGACGGTGAGCACGACGACCAGGGGTACGAGGATGCGCGCCGTGAAGGGCGTGTCGAAGTTGAGCGTCGCCAGGGAGAGCGCTCGCGGGTCCGCGGCCGGCCGTACCAGCCAGGAAAGGTGAAGGAACGCGTCGAGCAGCAGGACGGCGGCGACGAAGGCCGCTGGGAGTGAGATTCTCATGCCCGGCAGGAGGCGCGGAAATCGCCGGTGGTTCCATGGAACCTTCTCCACGTTCGACGCCTCTGGATGGATATGACTTGGCCTGTTGCTGATCTGGACCCGGTGCGTAGGCTGCGGGTGCTCGCCTCCGCCATCCCCGGGGCGTACATGGCGGAACGTGTCATCCCCGCCCCGTTCGAGGACGTCTGGTCCGTGGTGAGTGCCCTGGAAGAGGAGTTCGGCACCTTCGAGCCGGACATGCGCCGCCTGACCATCGTGTCCGGGCACGGGAGCGAGCGCCTGGTGGCCAAGGCGCGAAGCAGGTACGGCATGCGTGCGAGGTTCGACGTCGAGTTGCGGCCCGGCTGGTGCTGGATGCAGAGCAGGTTCCTGATCATCGGCGTCGCGGCGGCGGCCGTACCGGGAGGAACCCTGGTCGCCCAGACGGGAGGAATCCGCGTCCCCGGCCGGGCGGCGCTGGTGCCCCTGGGTGTGCGGGTCGCGGGAGAGAAGGCGCTGGCCAGGCTCGAGGCGAGGGTCGTGCGTCGATGAGCGCCGACCTGGTACGCGCCGCGCAGGGCGGCGACACGATGGCCATGAACGACCTGCTCAGCGAGCTGACGCCCTACCTCGGCCGGATCTGCGGGCCCATCGCGCTCGACAACGGGCCCGACGCCGTCCAGGAGTCACTGATCGCGATCTTCCGGAACCTGGGGAGCCTGCGCGATCCGCAGGCGCTCCACGGCTGGGCCCGGGCGATAGCCGTACGGGAAGCAGTCAGGATCGCGAAACGGCGGCACCACGCGGTGGAGCTCGCCGAACTCCCGTCGAGGCAGGACGTCGAGAGCGCGGTGGACATCCGCGACGTGCTCGAGCGCCTGCCACCCGAGCATCGGGCGGTGCTGGTCCTGCGTGACCTGGAGGGCTTGCCGGAGGAAGAGGCCGCACGGCTCCTGCACGTACCGGAGGGGACGGTCAAATCGCGCCTGCACCGCGCCCGCCGAAGCTTCCGCAAAGCGTGGCAATCGTGAGGAACCTCGTGAGGCTCGTTCGCCTCCTTCTGGTGGAATCCCACAGAACGGAGAGCACCCATGAGACCTCGTACCCTCGCGGTCCTGAGCCTGATCCTCACCCTGGCCGTCGGCGCCGCCCTTTATGGCGCGTACGGCTACCGCCCAGCGGCGGCCGCCTACCGACCGCCGGAGAACGCGCGGTTCCTCGACACCCCACTCGCCCGCTTCCACTACGTCAAGGAGGGCTCCGGCACCCCCGTCGTGCTGCTGTCGCCCGGGGCTTCATGGACGTACGGCTGGCGCCGTCAGGTGCCGGAGCTCGCCCGCGACCACACGGTCTACGTCGTGGACCTCCCCGGTCAGGGATTCACCCGGCTGAAGGACCGCTCCTTCACCTGGGACCTGAGGGGGATGACCACGGCGATCGGCGTGTTCCTGAACGCGGCGCGCATCGACCGTCCCGCGCTCGGAGGGCTGTCGTGGAGCGGAGGCTGGGCGCTGGCCTACACCCAGCGCCACCCGGAACGCGTCAGCAGCCTGCTCCTGCTGTCCCCCTCCGGCGCCGCCACCCGCGATACCTGGGTGTACGAACTCATGAAGTACCCGGTCATCGGGGAGCTGTGGAACAACTGGTACTACGCCGACAGGTCCAGCTCCCGCGCCGCGCTCGACCGCATCCACGTCAACCGAAGCAGGATCCTGGAGCAGGACGTCGACGCGTTCTGGGCACCCGGCACCTTCCCCGACAACCTGGAGAGCCAGGTCCTGCTCGAACGCGGCCTGGACTGGCGCGAAACCCTGGCCGCCATGCCATCCACCGCCACTCCCACTTTGGTGATCTGGGGCCGCCAGGACACCGTCAACCCGGTGTGGCAGGCCCAGGAGTTCGCTCGCCGGATGCCCGCTGCGCAGGTGCGCGAACTTGACGGCTGCGGCCACGCGCTGACCACCGACTGTCCGGAGGAGGTCGTACGGCTCATGGCGGACTACCTGGCTTCAGGGCCCGCATCTCCCTGATCTCCGGCACATTAGGAACACGCTCGCGGCCCAGCCCGACGGACCTCAAGGCGCGGATGGGCCACGACAGCGACCGGGCAGCACTGATCTACCAGCACGCCACGCGCGACGGGCACGGCGATTTCCTCGCTGGAACGGTCTTCGGCATTGCGCCGCGCCTCCCCGCATGGGTACAGCTTGGCAAGCCAACCAGTAGGCGGCTGTGCCAGCTTGTGCTGAAGTCCGGCTCTGTCGACCTCGCCGACCCGACCACGCTCAGAGCTGTGCCGGCCACCACGACGGACAAGCGGCCCGCGGGCGTGTACGACGGCGTGCGCACCACCTTGTATCAGGGCAGCATCACCTTCGCACAGCTCAGCAAGGCGAAACCAGGCTTGCGCATCGGCTTCCGGAGTAAGCCCACTGGTAGGTACGGCACCTGGAAGGTGTCCCGGCGGTTGTGGATCGGTGGCGACCGACTCGTCCGCAGAGCGTGGAGCTCTTGGCGCGAGCCGAACGACAGCCGTGACAGATCGGTCAGCGGCGACCCGTACTACGCCTTTGTGGAAGACCTCCGCCTGTCGGACTGGGGGATGAAGGTGCACATCGTGCCACCGCCGGCCGATGAGACGGTGCCGGTGGAGGAACTGATCGACTGACCCCGAACGCGCGGGAAATCGAGGCACTGAGGGATCTCGGGGTCTCGTGCCGCAGCCCAAGCCGCCGCGCTGGCGCGTCGCAGAACTTACCGAGCGCGGCCTCAGGGGAAGTTCCACCCTCTTTGGTTTGTGGGCGTGGACGCGTGCCAAGATGCGCACATATTGCACAAGCCTGTACGGCTGGAAATGTCAGTTCATGATCGTAGGCTTGCCGGCCATGACCGATCCTCGCACTGTGTCGTTCGATCTCGGCGTTCACTATGGGCAGGCGTACCTAGTCGACGACACCGACGACGCCATGGGCCCGGACGGAGTTCCCGCCGACCATCCTGTGCATCCCGTCGGGATCATACGGGTGGATGACGGCGGGGCCTTCCTGATCACGGGCCTGCACACTGGAGCGGTCGGCTTCTCGGCGGCCGTGGCCGACCACGACCCAGGGGCAGACATTGACGGCTATGAGGACATCGTGGAGATCAGCTTCAGGTCCGAGGCCGGGCAGCTGTCCCTGTACGAGTGGGGCGGCGGTGACGTCCATGAACTCCCCGCGCTGCCCGCAGGACCGGGCTGGTACCGACTGCGCTACCACGCCCAGAACATGGACGAGGCCGCGGAGGTGGACACATCCGACGAGGTCATCGACCGCTATCTCCTGCAGATCTGGCCTCAGAACGAGTCGACGCCACGCGTGATCAAGAGCACGAGCGGGCAACTCGCTTACTGGCGCGGGCCACGCTGACACCCAAGAGGCCCCCGCTGCCAACGGTGAATCACCTGGTCCGGTTCATCCGTGCGGGCAGTCAGTGCAATCGACTCGGCCCTGACCGAGCACCTCGCCACCTACGTCGACCAGACCGACGAGGCCTTCATGTTCCTCGGCAAGCGGGCGCGTTCCTGCGCAGCGGTAGCTTCCGGCGCGAGTCCGAGTGGGCGGAAGCGCTCAAGGAGATGGGACTACAGGGGCTGCTCTCCCATGATCTCCGCCACACCGGCAACACGCTCGCGGCTCAGTTCGGCGCGGGTCTGGCGGACCTCAAAGCGCGGATGGGGCACGGACGGCGACCGGGCGGCTCCTGACTTCCTGCTTGCAAACGGGAGCCGGTCACGACGCAGAGAGCTTCGGCCCTGGTCGGGCATGTGCCGGAGAACGTCAGGACGAGCCACAGTGCGGCCCCCGTTGCTGTTCTTCTCTGCTGTACAGGAACCTCCACGTGGGCCCGGGAAACGATCTCGCCTCCGCGTCCGGTCGCTCCTACCAGCACGGCCCCATCGGGCTCGATGATCGTCCAGCGTGCCACCATGTAGCACCGAATAGCACAACGCTGTAGACTTCCGATGTGAGCACTCCTGAGCGTGACCACTCCCATGAGATCTCTCAACGCGACCTGCGCAATCGGTCAGCGGAGATCATGGACGGCCTGGAACGTGGGGAGCGGTACGCCGTTACCCGTAACGGCCATCACATCGGTGATCTGGTCCCTCTCCGCCGCCGGCGCCGGGCCGTGTCACGCGCTGAGTTCGCCGCCATGTCGCGTGGCATGCCACGACTGGACGACCGCAAATATCGCGAGGACATGGACCGCCACGTCAACGACGATCTCTACGACCCTTACGATCGCGCATACGGCAGACGCGAATCCGCAGAGGACGAGGGATGACCAACGCCCTTGGGCTGCTCGACACCAACATCCTCATCCTGCGCGCAGACATCGATCCCGAAGAGCTCCCCGATGAGATGATGATCAGTTCCATCACCACCGCAGAGCTCTCGGTCGGCGTCTTGGTGTCGAAAGGACCACTGGAACTCGCCCAGCGAATGAAGATCCTTCAGACCGCTGAAGCCGAATTCGACCCACTCCCCTTCGACGACACCGCAGCCCGCGAGTACGGCCAGTTGTGGACGGCCGTCATCGCTTCAGGACGCAAACCACGCCCCCGCACTGCAGACCTGATGATTGCCTGTGTGGCGATCGCGAACCGGCTACCGCTGTACACCTGCAATCCCAAGGATTTCAAAGGACTTGATCACCTGCTCACCGTAATCCCGGTAACCCGTCCGAGGTGGACCGATGGATGAATGGAAAGCGCTCAAGAAGCGGTAGCCAACCGCGTGCATACCACTCACCAAATCGTATTTGCAGCTCAGGAAGGACCGTCCCACATCGTCCATGTGGGCCCCGCCAACTCCGGCCACACGCCGCCACCCGGGAAGACGGCCCCCCAGGTTTCTTGAGACGCGTCCCGGCGTCGGCAACTAATATGCGCGGCATGTCGTCTCCGTCCCGCCATGAGGTACCGGTTATTCGTCCTGCTGCCTGGCGTGTGCAGCCAACTTGGACCAGTCTGCTGCCGAAGGGCGTGAAGTCATGCCCGCCGGTGGGCACCACCGACGGCCACACCAATTGGGTGGCGGCGGTGACGACCGCGGTCTTCGACGGCCGTGCCGTGGCGGTCACCGGGGGCGGCGACGACACAGTACGGGTTTGGGATCTGTCAACCGGCGAGCTGGTCGGCGCCCCATGGACTGGTCACACGAACGCGGTGCGGGCGCTGGCGATGTCCGTTCTGGACGGTCGCCCCGTTGTGGTCAGCGGTGGTGACGACGACACCGTACGGGTGTGGGAACTCGCGTCCGGTAGGCCGGTGGGCGAGCCGTTCCACCTTCAGGCTGACAGCGTGCAGGCCCTCGCGATCGCGGAACGCCATGGCCGCCAGGTGGTGGTCACCGGTTGCTACGACACGACGGTACGGGTGTGGGACCTGGAAACGCGGCAGGAGGTGATGGCACCGATCCGCGGCCACACCGGCCCGGTGTACGCCGTGACGACCGCGATGCTGGACGGCCGCTGGGTTGCTGTCACGGGCGGCGACCGAACGGTCCGGGTATGGGACCTGGATACCGGTGATCCGGTGGGCAGCCCGTTCACTGGCCACAGTGGGTACGTGAGCGCGGTTGCGGTTGCGGAGCTGACTGCCGGCCATCTGGTGGTCGTCTCCGGTGGCTACCAGACGACCACACGCGTGTCGGACCTGGCCACCGGACTGCCGGTGGGTGACCTTCCCCGATCTGCGGACTTGGAGGCCGTGACGACCACGGTCGTACACGGCCGACTGGTGGCGATCACCTGCAACTCCAATGAGCCGACCATCCAGGTGTGGGACCTGAAAACGGCCGAGTTGGTCGGGGAGCTGTTCCCTCAGCATCGCCGCACGGTGCATGCGGTGGCGACGGCAGTGGTGGACGGCCGGCAGGTGGTGGTGTCGAGTTGCGACGGTGGGTCGGTCCGGGTGTCCGATCTGGTCGTCGGCCAACCGGCCGACAAGCCAGTTCGCCACGACGCCGCGATCACGGCGGTGGCCACCACTTCAGTGGCCGGCCGGCCGGTGGCGGTCACCGGCAGCGATGACGAAACCGTACGAGTATGGGATCTGGACACCGGCGATCAGGTGTGCCAGCCTCTCACGGACCACACCGGCGCCGTCACTGCCGTGGCCGCGACCCAAGTGGACGGTCGCGCGGTGGCGATCAGCGGAGGCAAGGACAGCAAAGTCCACCTCTGGGACCTCGCACTGGGGAAAGCGGCCGGAGCACCGTTGACCACCCACCGCCGCCCGATAACCGCGGTCGCGGCCGACAACACGGACGACCCGCCCCGGGCCATCACCGCCAGCGACGACAAGACCATCCGGGTATGGGATCTCCGCACGGGCGAAGAGACCGGAAACCCTCGCAAGAGCGACCATCGATGGGTACAAGACCTCACCACCACCACGCTCGACGACCAGCCGGTCGCCGTCCTCGGACGGTGGGGCGGCGGCTTCCGGGTCCGTGACCTCACCGCAAACCGCGACACCGGACTCCAGACAACCGGTAGCAACGGCAAGCAGGTACGCCTCGTGGCCGCCACCATCGTGGACGGACGACCCATCGCCATCACCACGAACGACGACTGGCGCGACCCACCGATGAAGGTATGGGACGTCGCCACCGCTCAGCAGATCGGCCAGCTTTCCATGGGAACCGTGGTCGCACTCGCCGCCACCACGATCGACGGCCACCCCATCGCAGTCGCCGCCAGCCACAGGACGGTGGCGGCATGGAGCCTCACCACCTTTGACAGGATCAGCCCTGACATCGAATTCCTCGACTCGGTCAACGCCGTGGCTGCCACCCCACAAGGCCACATCGTCGTCTGCTTCGACCGTGACATCGCCGTACTCACCGCCACCCGATCGAGCTGACCATGGCATGTTCGACAGGACCGTAGAGACCCTCTGCGCCAGGCCCTCGACCTCCTCGCCAAGCATGGCCCTCAAGCTCTGATCACGCAGGTCCGCCAAGCCGAACACTCCGACCCCGAAGGCAAACGATGGCCGCGAGGCAAGGTGTATGACGCCACAGCGGTTTACGTGGATACCCGGATATGAGCCTGTTCGGTCCTCGATGGCGCAAGCTCGCTTTGGGAACGCACGGAGCGAAGCGGAGCACGATGGAGCAGGGCGGGATCTAACTGGCTGATCACTTGGCTGAGCAGAGGGTGGGACCTCGAAAGGGTGCTCGACCGAAGGGAGGCCCTTAGAGGCCCAAGCCAAAGCCCGTCCGTCACCTCAACGACCCAGTGCACCATCAAATACTCCCCACTCTGCGACAGGGCCCGGCGGCCTTGTACGCCGCTGCGATCCTCAGCGATCCGCGGACCGACACCTTGGTGCCAAGTCGCGAGGATGGCCAGTGGTATCCCTTACGCCAGGAGCTGCTGGACCGGCTGGGATCCATAACCGACGAAGTCGGCAACGATGCCGAAACGGTGTTGGTGCGCTTGGGCCGCCTGCTGGAGAAAGACCCGGAATTCACAGAAATCCGGGTCCTTCGTCCAACCCTCTTCCGCGCCGCGTCCGCGTTCGTCCAAGACTGTCGGTCTCCCGCCAGCGCAAGGTCAAGCCCTGGTCCGTCGAGGAGGCGCGGACCTTCCTGGAGTAGACCCGTAAGAACAATGACCCGATGTACCCGGCCTACGTCCTGGTGCTCGTCCTCGGGCTGTGTAGGCAGAGGCTTGGACACCTCAGGGATCGTCCGCTTTCAGACGGACAGACTGCCCTGGCGCTCGTGTGGTCGGCCGAGTTCAGCGGGGGCGAGACGCTGCCATCGTGTGCTCGTGGGGGCCGACGTTGTTGTCACTGTTGTCGTAACTCGCGCCATCTCAGCCTGGTCCTCCGATGGCAAGGTCCGACGCAGGAGGCTGCTGCCCTGATCGCTCCAACTCGTGCCCGTCAGCACCAAAGTCAGCGATCGCCGCGGCATGGGCCAGCTGTGTCCTATCGCGAGCGGCACCTGCCAAGGGCAGCAAGAGGGTTCGGCCCGCCTGTAGAGCCGACGCGCGTTCAAATGCGTAATTACGGACATTCTTTTTTGATGGGGCATATCCGAACCTCTGCCACCCAAACAGCTCGAATATTTCCCTCCTTCAGACGCCGCCTCAGTGCATAGGGCGAGACATCCATAATGATTCCGTAGATCAGCCCATCCGCTGCAGCCCGTTGGAGATCGGACAGATTCAGTCCAAATTTACTCAGTACATCACCATCCGCCGCCGCCAGCTGCGACACCCAACTGCGAATCTGGCTGACCGACGAATAGTCAATACATGGATCAGGTAAGTCTTTATCTGAACATCCTGTCTGACTTGACCAAAATATCGGCCTGGCTCCTGGCCGTTGCCGTGACAAGAAAACGTCCTCCGCCGGTCCATTCTCAAGGCCGAGGCTTTTTTCCGTCTCCGGCCTTTCGAATTCGATCAGGACTGTCGCCATCGTCCCCCGTTTGAATTCGTGTGGAGGGTTTTCCGCATGAATCTTCCGTACGCCTGATCCGAACTCAGTGATAGCGGACGACAGATCAGTAGGGCGAAGTTTGGTGACATCCCGCACTTCGCCGGACCGGCCGATCAACGCTTTGAACGGCGATCCAAAAGAGAAATTCTGTCCATCGTTCGGCTTCGGTGCGATACCAAGGAACTGAAACTCGTACCCCTCCGGTACGGGCTCGAGTTCATGACCCACAAGGCGATATTCGGGATTTGCGACCATGGCCGAGTTGCCGACCACCATCCGAAGATGTTCCAATGACGCCACTACCGGTTGGTCAGGCAGGTGCGGCTTTGCCCTGCAGGACGCCAGCGACGCGATCAAGCAGACCGCGATTCCGGCAATGATGGTTCGCTTCATGATCGCCCCCGAGCCTGTTAGTGATCAGACAGTTTGGTCGATTTTCAGGTTGTGGTCCATGCCGCCGATGGCCAGGATGGAAAAATGTCATAATTCCGTGATCCGGATCTATCCGCTGAGTAGCAGGCCGTACTCGTATCCGCACTGGAGTGGATGTCGAGCCAGGAATGACACAGCGATCGACGATCGTACAGGGTTGGTTGGCTGGGCGATATAGAGGAAGGCCATGGCGGGACGAATTCATAGAGTCGGTCATGGCTTCCCCGGAGTGTCGAAGCATCTGAGGAAGGTCTGGCTGCCTGCAGTGTAGGGCTCCATGCAAGCCTCGAACGCCTGGACGCGACACAGTGGCCACCCGATGGGAAGGCCCTGAGGATCGTTCACCGGGCCTTAATCATTCGCGGATCAGACCCTTCACCTGGCCCTGCGGATCACCATGGGAAATGGTGCGAATTCGCCACTCGCCTATCACCCATTCGAGCCGCCGCGCTTCCTCCGCGAGCGCGGCATCCCCTCCGCATCACACACGCCGCAAGATTGAGTCCAGCCGGGGACTTTCCCACCCCATCGGGCACGCAACGGGCACGGTCGCCAGGCACGTCACAAGCAGCACCAGCAGTAGAGCAGCTGATCGTTCTCTCTCGCGCGGCGTGCCAGGCCAACAAGATCCTTGGTGAGCGACAGCATGTAACCGTCGTCGTCGGTGAAGTGCGAGAACTCCTCGATGGCTGCCCACTGCTCCGCCAGCATCGGCAGGCCGGCGTCATCCACACTGGCGAGCATGTCACGAGCCTTCGCCGACAGTTCCATGATGCCGGGCCCTTCCCTGTACGGAGAGTCTTCGGGTAGGGCATCCCACTCGTCGTCGCTTCGTGGCGCATCCTCCGGGGGTGGATACAGCCCCACCGTCTCGACCAGCCCCAGGGAATAGCCGACTTGGCCGGCGAACGCGACAAGCTGGCCAGGACCACTTCGGGGTCGATCCATTTGGTCACCACCACATCGAACTCCGGAACTCCACGCGAGGCATCGGCGATCTCCCGGGAATGCTCAGGTTGGACGGTCGCCGCAGCACGGTGCGCGGTGCGGTAGTACTTCATAGAAGACACCCACGTAAGCGCTCCTGTCCCGTGGTCCATGGCGAGATGGCCGCCTTTTGGCAGGTGGACACGCTAGGGCATGCGACTGACATTACGCGTGGGGAGACTCGCTTGAGGCGAACGCGCCTTCCATAAGCGGTGGCGGACATCCGCTGAGCCTTCTTGGGCGGACCGCGCCTCAACCCGCAGGCAGGGTGGGCACGTGGCCATGCAGATCCTTTGTCACTCGCAGATCGTGGTGACCATGAACATCTACAACGAAGTGTCCTCCGAAGAGACACGTAAGGCACTCAAGCGCCTAGGAGATCATCTAGAACGCTAGAGGCAAAAGGATCTATCACGAAAGGCCACCCCTGCCGGGTGGGCCTTCTGGCAGTTCTCGGCTTTGTACTGCAGCCGATCTCTACCCTTCCATTGCCAACGCTCGTAACGTCAGCAGTCATGGCGGATGTCGTGATTTGGGTGAAGCCCTACGAACGCAAGAATCACAACCCAGGCACAGAGGGATACAAGGGCCTATGCGGCTGGCACGGGACGACCTCCGGGCGGGGGCCGTGTCCCCACAAGCCGTACGCGAGCCTGAAGCTCAGGTACGCGGATTCCGAGCCGGTGCAGTCAGCATGTGCTGACGCACTCAAGGAGATCTCCCAGCGGTACGTCTTCCCTATCCCGCAGGAGCAGGGCGAGCGTGTGGAGAACGGTTGAGGCTGTAGCTGTACTTTGCAGCTGTACAAGATCGTAAAGGCCACTTCCCGATCACGGGGAGTGGCCTTTGACCTGGGGTGGAGCCTAGGAGATTCGAACTCCTGACTTCCTGCTTGCAAAGCAGGCGCTCTGCCAACTGAGCTAAGGCCCCTTCGACGAAGATAGCTTACCGGGCGGACGAAGCTACCTGCGTCGTACCAAGGTCATCGCTCAGTACCAAACTAGGGAAGTCGGCGATCGAGTCAAGGATGTGGGTCGCGCCGCCCTTCAGAAGGCGCTCCCGGCTGTGGACCCCGGTCATCACCCCCGCCACGATCGACGCCCCCGCGCGCCTGCCGCAGAGCATGTCGCTTTCGGAGTCGCCGATGACGGCCACCTGGCGGACGTCCTCCGCCCCCAGACGCAGCACCGCGTGCAGGACCATGTCCGGCCAGGGGCGGCCGCGGCCGCCGGCGTCTTCGGGGGAGATGGCCAGGTCGATCTTGTCGTGCCAGCCGAGGACGCTCAGGATGCGGCTCAGGGTGGTGCGGCTGAAGCCGGTGATCAGGGCGAGCTTGATGCCGGTGCCGCGGAGTTTGTCGAGGACCTCCAGAACTCCGGGCATGGGGACGAGACCCGCCCGCTCCAGAGTGCCCTCGTAGGAGCGCTCGAACGTCAGGTTCGCCGCTTGCGCCTGGGCCTCGTTCCCGGGGAAGATCCCACGGAAGACATCGATCTTGGGGCAGCCCCGGGACCGGTGCACGTGAACCATGGCACGCGCGTATGCTCCGGTCCCGGGCACTATGCCCTGGGTCGCGATCGCCTCGGCAAAGGCGCGCTCGACCATGGCGATGTCACCGACTGTGGTGCCTGCCAGGTCCAGGCACACCAGCTTGATGGGGACGACGTCACTCATCGCCTCGCCGGTCGGTTTAGTTCTCGCTGCCGGTCGCCTCGGTCCAGAGATCGAGCTCTGCGCGGTCGGCCTGCACCTTACGCCAGATCAGCAACCCCCCAAGGGCGATCAGCGCCAGAACGAGCAGCTTCTTCACGGTGTGACCCCACTTCTTCGACGGCCTCACCTGCCGGGGTGAGACCCAACGGTTGACATGCAGCCTAGCAAGGGATGGCTGCGCTCCCTGTGTTGCGCACAGACCAGATGCGCGGAATGCGCGGAGAACGAGTGGTCAGCCCCAGGTGAGGCGCGTTAACCCCATCCCCCACGACATCTCGGATTCCTCTCCGTGTCCATCCCCCTCCACTCAGGGGGTCACCCGTCAGGCAACAGCTCGATCATGCCAAATATCGCGCCCGGGCGCGCATGACTTCGAACTGGACATACCCCATGGGGGTGTGTTACGTTCCTCGCCGTTCCCAGATATACCCCCCGGGGGTAGCAAGGAAGGAAGGGGTCACGTCATGGCTGACGAAAGACGCTGGTGGGCGCTCCTCGTGCTCGCGGCGGCACAGTTCATGGTGATCATGGATACCTCCATCATCGGCGTCGCGCTCCCCGACATGCAGCGCGACTTGGGCTTCTCCGACGGCGGGCTTCAGTGGGTGTTCAACGCCTACGTGGTCGCCTTCGGCGGGTTGTTGCTGCTCGGCGGGCGACTGGCCGACCTGTTCGGGGCGCGCAGGGTGTTCGTCACGGGGTGGGCGGTCCTGATCGCCGGATCCGTGGTCGCCGCCGCTGCCACCACCGCCTGGGTCGAGGTGGCCGGGCGTGCCGTGCAGGGCATCGGCGGGGCGCTGATCGCGCCCGCCGCCATGGCGCTGCTCATGATGCTCTTCGGCCACAACGCCCGCGAGCTGGGCAAGGCCATGGCGCTGTACGGCGCCGCCGCCCCGGCGGGTGGCACGGCGGGCGTGTTCCTCGGTGGCGTGATCACCGAGTATCTGAGCTGGCCCTGGGTCTTCATCATCTACGTCCCGATCGGCCTGGCCACGCTGGCGGTCACCAGGCTGCTGCCCGCCGTGCGCGGCAAGCGCGGATCCGTCGACCTCGTGGGCGCCGCGTCCGTCACCGCGGGCATCGCGCTCGTCGTGTACGCCATCGTCGCCGCGAACTGGCCGGCCGGACTCGGCGGCGCGGCGCTGCTCGCCCTGTTCCTGTTCGTGCAGCGTACGGTACGAGAGCCGCTCATGCCCCTGGCCATCTGGCGCACGCCCGGCCTGGCCACCTCCAACCTGGCCATGGCCCTGCTCGGCGCGGCCTGGATCCCCATGTGGTACTTCCTCAACCTCTACCTGCAGCAGGTCCTCGGGTACGGCGCGTTCGCCAGCGGCGCGGCGCTGCTGCCGATGACCGTGGCGATCATGATCTTCATGATCGGCATCACCGCAAGGCTGCTGGGCAGGTTCGGGGCCAAGCCGCTCATCGTGGTCGGGCTGGCGGTGCTGGCGGCCGGGGTGGCCGCGCTCGGGTTCACCGGCGGGTTCGCCACGAACGTGCTCCCCGCGAGCTTGATCGCGGCGGTCGGGATGTCCCTGGCATACATCCCGGCGATGATGTCGGCCATGTCGGGCGCCCGCCCGGAGGAGGCGGGGCTCGCCTCCGGCATCGTCAACACGACCTACCAGGTCGGCTCCGCGCTGGGCCTGGCCGTCATGACCGCGCTGGCCACCTCCCAGGAGCAGCTCGGCTTCCAGGCCGCCTTCACGGGCGCCGCGGTGGTGGCCGTCCTGGGCGCGGCGCTCACGGCCGCTCTCATGCGCAGGCCGGCCGTACGCGAGAGCGACCCTGTCGGCTGAATCCCAAAAACCCTTCTACATACCCTAGGGGGGTAGGGTGTTAGACTACGAAGAAGGAGACGTCATGAGCACCGCCACCTACATCGTCAAGGGCATGACCTGCGGCCACTGCGTGAGCTCGGTGAAGGAAGAGGTCAGCGGGGTCGCGGGGATCACCTCCGTGGAGGTGGACCTGGCCGGCGGCCTGCTGACGGTCAATAGCGAAGGCCCCGTCGACCGGGCGGAGATCGCCGCCGCGGTCGAGGAGGCCGGATACGAGCTGGCGGGCCAGGCATGAACGCCGCCGCCAAGCTCGGCGCCTACGTCCTGGGGCTGACCGTCGTCTTCGGCGGCGCCCTGGGCGTGGGCCAGGTGGTCGGCCCGACGGCGGCCCCGGCGCAGGCCGAGGACCATGCCGCGATGGCCCCGCAAGGCGAGCACGAACAGACGAAGAGCGATACCCCTAGGGGGCTTCAAGTGTCCGAGAACGGTTACACCCTCAACCCGTTGACCACCGTCAAGGCCGGCGAGCCGACCGACTTCCGCTTCACGGTGACCGGCCCTGATGGCAGGCCGGTGACCGATTACCAGGTCGAGCATGACAAGAAGCTGCATTTCATCGTGGTGTCGCGGGATCTGGCGAGCTTCCAGCACCTGCACCCCGTCCAGGACGGGGACGGGGCGTGGTCGGTGCGGCTGACGCTGGCGGAGCCGGGCGCGTACCGGGCCTTCGCGGACTTCACTCCGGTGGGCGGCGGTAACCTGACGCTGGGTGCGGATCTGCTGGTCGCGGGTGACTACAAGCCGCAGCCTCTTGCCCCGGTGGCTCGTACGGCTGAGGTGGACGGCTACACGGTCTCCCTGGCGGGTGATCTCGTACCCGG
The DNA here is from genome assembly GCF_053590415.1 of Nonomuraea sp. NPDC003201. NCBI lineage: Bacteria > Bacillati > Actinomycetota > Actinomycetes > Streptosporangiales > Streptosporangiaceae > Nonomuraea > Nonomuraea sp. NPDC003201. The sequence goes on along the minus strand of NZ_JBSFTC010000024.1, from coordinate 2,191 downwards.
TCAGGCGAGCAAGCTGACATTGAGCGTGAGCAAGGACGGCAAGCCGGTGACGGACCTGCAGCCGTATCTGGGAGCGTACGGGCATCTGGTGGCGTTGCGGGCCGGTGACCTGGCCTACCTGCACGTGCATCCGGAGGAGAGCGTGAAGGCGGGGCCGGAGATCACCTTCTACGCCGAGGTGCCCAGCGGCGGCGACTACCGGTTGTTCCTGGATTTCCAGCATGACGGCAAGGTCCGTACCGCGGACTTCACCGCCCGGGCGAGTGGTGCGGGACCGGCCCAGCCGGGCACCAGCGGTCACGGGCACTGAATCAGGAAAAGGAGGGGTGATGACTTCCCTGGCCCAGGACAGATCCGTCGAGCTGTCGATCGGTGGCATGACCTGCGCGTCGTGCGCGAACCGGATCGAGCGCAAGCTGAACAAGCTCGACGGTGTGAGCGCGACGGTGAACTACGCGACGGAGAAGGCGAAGGTCACCTTCCCGGATGGCGTGGACCCGAAGGACCTGATCAGCGAGGTGGAGAAGGCCGGGTACACGGCCGCGCTGCCGGCTGCCCCGGCTCCGAGCGAAGCACCCCCGCAGGACGAACTGCGGCAGCGGTTGATCACCGCGGTGGTGCTGAGTGTGCCGGTGGTCGCGATGGCGATGATCCCGGCGTTGCAGTTCACGAACTGGCAGTGGTTGTCGCTGGTGCTGGCGGCGCCGGTGGTGGTGTACGCGGGCTGGCCGTTCCACAAGGCGGCCTGGACCAACCTGCGGCACGGCGCGGCGACGATGGACACGCTGATCTCGGTCGGCACGCTGGCCGCGTTCGGCTGGTCGCTGTGGGCGCTGTTCTTCGGCAGCGCGGGCACGCCGGGCATGACCCACCCGTTCTCCTTCACGATCGAGCGCACCGACGGCTCCGGCAACATCTACCTCGAAACCGCGGCGGCGGTGACCGCGTTCATCCTGGCCGGCCGGTATTTCGAGTCCCGTTCCAAGCGGCGGGCGGGGGCGGCGTTGCGGGCGTTGCTGGAGCTGGGCGCCAAGGAGGTGGAGCTGGCCGACGGCCGGCGGATCCCCACCGACCAGCTCAAGGCCGGCGACACGTTCGTGGTGCGGCCCGGCGAGAAGATCGCCACCGACGGCGTCATCCTGGAAGGCTCCTCGGCGGTGGACGCCTCGATGCTGACCGGCGAGTCGGTGCCGGTGGAGGTGCGGCCGGGGGACGCGGTCACGGGTGCCACGGTGAATGCGGGCGGCCGCCTGATCGTCCAGGCCACCCGAGTAGGTGCGGACACGCAGCTGGCGCAGATGGCCAAGCTGGTGGAGGAGGCGCAGACCGGTAAGGCGGCGGTGCAGCGGCTGGCGGACCGGATCTCGGGGATCTTCGTGCCGATCGTGATCGCGCTGGCGGTCGGGACGCTGGGCTTCTGGCTGGGGACCGGCAACGGGGTGGCGGCGGCGTTCACGGCGGCGGTGGCGGTGTTGATCATCGCGTGCCCGTGCGCGCTGGGCCTGGCCACGCCGACCGCGCTGCTGGTGGGCACCGGGCGGGGTGCCCAGCTCGGGATTCTGATCAAGGGTCCGGAGGTGCTGGAGTCCACCCGCAAGGTCGACACCGTCGTGCTGGACAAGACCGGCACGGTCACCGAAGGCAAGATGACCCTGGTAGCGGTGCACCTGGCCGAGGGGGAGAACCGCGAGGAGGTCCTCCGGCTGGCGGGTGCGCTGGAGCACGCCTCCGAGCACCCGATCGCCCAGGCCATCGCCCGCGCGGCCCAGTCAAAGACGACGGTGGAGGACTTCGCCAACGTCGAAGGCCTGGGCGTGCAGGGGATCGTGGACGGCCACGCGGTGCTGGTCGGCCGCCCGCAACTGCTGGCCGAATGGTCCCAGCACCTGCCCGACAGCCTGCAAAGCGCGCTGGAAACCGAGCAGGCCAAGGGCCGCACCGCGGTGGCGGTCGGCTGGGACGGCCAGGCCCGCGCCGTCCTCGTGGTGGCCGACGTCATCAAGGCCACCAGCCGCCAGGCGATCGAGCAGCTCAGAGCGCTCGGCCTGCGGCCGGTGCTGCTGACCGGGGACAACGAGGCGGTGGCCAGGACCGTTGCGGCCGAGGTGGGCATCGATGAGGTGATCGCCGAGGTGCTGCCCGCCGACAAGGTCGAGGTGGTCAAGAAGCTGCAGTCCGAGGGCCGGGTCGT